>JBMCTC010000360.1:0-2501 GCA_048624115.1 Spirochaetota bacterium | reverse complement strand
GCTCGCCAATACCGACGGGGGAAAGGCGTGACAAAAGAATCCAAGGCCGGCGTCAAGCTCGTTCGCTGGAGAAACCATCGGCTTGAGCCACCGATTCAAAAAGCGTGATCGAATTTCCGGGTCTTTGTGCACAAGCCCGAGCGTCGCGTAGGTGCCATGCCCCGAATAGAGGTTCGGCGCAATCTATCCCCGAACGAGCCGCCCGGTGTAGCTTGACAGCCAAGCGTTTGACCATCCGAAGATTTTTGTCTTGGCAACAATGCCTTTGACCGTGCTCCGAGAGATCTTCGCCTCCGATCGCAACACCGCCGGGTTTTCGCGACTCTCACCGAGCGTGCCCGCTGCAAAGAGCAATGGCCACATACATGCGAGCCGCAGTCGGTGCAACCGTCTCGGTAAGCGGCTCACGTACTCGAGCGCGCAGCGCAAGTGTCGCTCGGCCTTTGCGACAAGCCGTTCGACTACTTCCATCGCCGGGCGCTCCTGGTCGGCGCTGAACAACTCGGAGCCAACGAGGCCTACGGCCGCACAGAACGTGCGCGGCACAAAGATCCAACCGCGCTCGTAGTCTTTCCGCAATCCTCGAATGACGTTTACCGACTGCAGCGCGAGCCCGAACTCGCGGGCCAGCGGCAAGAGTTGCGTCCGGTCGCGTTCGATTCGTCTCGAGTAGCAGGCAAAGAGGTCGGTGATCAGGTACCCGACGATTCCGGCAACCTGGTGCATGTAATCGTCCATCTCCGCCTCGTCGGCAATCTCTGGAGAGTGCGCCTGCCATCGACCCATGCCTTTGGTCGTCGCGATCACATGGGCAAGGATGATGCCCCTCGCGTCGCTTGAGAGCAAGTCCAAGCGGTCAAGCAGCACCGGCGCAGAACGCGCCGCCTCCGCCTCCGCCGGCTCCCCGGCGACCTCGACTTGGGAGAGTTTGTGTGAGAACGCGGTCAGCAACGCTCGATCTCGAAGCGCGTGCTCCCACGCATCGAGAAGCTCGACTTTTTTCGCGGCGGGAAGCGAGGGGTGATCCTCGAGGTAGTCGGAGACACGAAGCAGCAGATAGGCGAGCGAGAGCTCGTCGCAGAGCGGCCGTGGCAGCTGCTCGATCGAGAGCGCAAAGGTACGGGACGTACGCCTCAGGAGATCGCGGACGTACTGCGGTGAGGCGGACACGCCAGGGCTCGAGGGCACAACTGCGGGCTGCTCATCAACATCATTCATGACCATGCTAATTAGCATATCGAGCTTATCTGCGCAACAATATCAGCCATCCGGGTGAGGCGAAGGAAGAGCAAAACCGTTCCGAGCCTCGAGCGTGCCATGGCACCGGCGCCGTGGCCGCGGTACAATACGCCGAACAAGGAGCACAGATGACCTTCAGCAGCCGAGACGACATTATTCAACTGACCCCAGAGTGGAAGGGCGAGCGCTTTGACGACGGGCGGCCCCGCGTGCCTGACGATATCCTGACCCGCATGGAGCAGTGCACTACCGAGGAGGCGTGGGCTGTCATTTGGGGCAAAGGGTACAAGTTCCAGTTTCAGGGCGGATGGAGGACGACCCACGGCGACAAGGTGCTCGTCGGCCGAGCGGTTACCGCCGTCTTTATGCCCGAGCGAGCAGACCTTCACACCTATCTCATGGAGCACGGTCACGAGAAGGAAGGCCGCATCGGCATGATGAACAGTTGGGTCATCGAAACGTTAGTTAAGGATGATGTACTCGTTGTGGACCTGTTCGGAAAAATCTTCCAGGGCACGTTCTCCGGCGGCAACCTCTCCACCGCCATTGCCACACGCACCGGCCGCGGCCAGGTCATCTACGGCGGAATCCGAGACCTGCAGCAGATCATGGGGATCGACAACTTGCAGACCTTCTACCTCGACTGCGACCCGACCGGAATCCGCGAGGTCACGATGACCGGTATGAACACCCCATGCCGCATAGGCAAAGCCGTTTGCATGCCGGGCGACGTCGTGCTCGGGACCGCGAGCGGCATCCTCTTTATTCCGCCGCAGCACGCCGAGGAAATCGTCGTTCACTCCGAGCGAACCCGCCTGCGGGAAATCTTTGGCCTTGCCCGCCTGCGCGAGGGCACCTACACCTCCGCTCAGATGGACACGAAGTGGACCCCCGAAATCGAAACCGACTTTGCCGAATGGCGCAAGACCAACACTCCGCCGGAGTACGCCCACCTCGAGTGGGAAGAAGAGAGCGACACCGACCGCATGCAATCCGACGAGGAGACCCTCCTGTAGCTATCAATAATAGAGGAGGGGGAGCACCCCCACCGACCCGTGGAGTTCTTTCCAAGAACTCCAAGCCCAGTAACCTGGGCAGCTCCCCCTCGTTCCAGCCCGCGTGGGCTCACGCCCACCGGGCCGGGCTGTCCCGGCTTGCTCCGCGCCGCCGGGCCCGCCACTCGCGGTCTTCCACTACCCCCACGTTTTCGGTTCGCGTTGACCGAGACTCCGACCGTCGACGTTACCCCCAAGCTCAGTGTC
>JBMCTC010000359.1:0-2558 GCA_048624115.1 Spirochaetota bacterium | reverse complement strand
CGTGCTGTTGCACCTCACAACCGTGCACGAGAAACGTCGCAAAGAAGTAACCAAACGTAAACGTCGGAATGAGGATCCAGAGTTCGAAGACAATAAAAAGGGCAAGCAGGATCCCGTGGCCAATAAAGAGGAAGCGGGCCCAGCTTATGAGCTTTTTGGTCTTGATGTTCTCCTTTGACAGAAGCGGACACCAGAAGAAGAAATCCACGTCGGTGTTGCCAAAAGCGTGGTTGAGATTGGTCCACATGATCTTCTTGAAGTGCGCCCAGTCAAAGAGGAACCAGCCAATCACGTGCGACTTTTTGAAGCCGATCGGCTCGGGCTGAATCTCCTTGTCGAGCTCCATAAAGCCCGTGTTCATGTGGTGGCGGGTGTGGCTCTCTTTGAAGTGAAAGTGGCTGTTCCACGTAAAGAAGGCGAAGAGCTTGTAGAAGAAGTTGTTCAGCCACTTGGTCTTGAACGCCGTCTGATGCGAGAGCTCGTGAACCGCCGCACCCATGCCGACGAAGCCGTGAAACATGCAATGAACGTAGGCCGTCACGACCATCCACACCCATTGTTCCTGGAAGAAGAAGTAGACGGGCAGGGCGAGCGTGCCGAGAAACAACAGCAGGAAACTGCCGGCGTGAAGCAGCCCCCGCAGATCGCTCTTGGTCGTGAGCTCGCGAAGCGTCTCTTTATCAATTGGTGTTCGGTACCAGGAGATTGTATTTGCCGTTGCCATGAGGAGCGCCTCCCAAAATCGAGCTTGCGTTCCCGTGCTCGAGCACGGTACAATACAATGATGCGGTCAGATGGCTGATTCGTCAAGTCAGAATTAGATTTGCGTTGGGAACTCGTACCAAAGGAGCGCGTATGCAGAGCAGAAAGAAGGTCGAACTTGCCCTGAATCACGAGTCCGGTCCAATCCCAATCGACCTCGGGAGCAACGCCGTGACCGGCATTCACGCGAGCGTAGTCGCGGAGCTTCGAAGACACTATGGCCTCGAGGACCGACCGGTGAAGGTCAACGAACCGTATCAGATGCTCGGCGAGGTAGAGCCCGATCTGCAGGAGGCTATCGGCATCGACGTTGCAGGAATCTTTCCCTACAAGACGATGTTTGGGTTCACCAACGTCGGTTGGAAGGAGTGGCGGACTCCGTGGGGACAAGAGGTGCTTGTCCCCGGCGACTTCGTCACGAGCGTCGACGACAACGGCGATACGCTCATCTATCCCGCAGGTGACAGAGAGGCGCCGCCAAGCGGCCGCATGCCCACCAACGGCTTCTTCTTTGACACGATTATCCGTCAGGAGCCGATCGATGATGAGAACCTCAATGTCGAGGACAACCTCGAAGAGTTTGGACCGATCTCCGATGAGGAACTCAGCTACTACGAGTCCGAGGCCAAACGCCTCGAAAAAACAGGCCGCGCCGTTATGGCAAACTTCGGCGGCACGGGCCTCGGAGACATCGCGCTCGTCCCTGCTCCCTTTGCCAGGCATCCCAAGGGCATTCGTGATGTCACCGAGTGGTACATCTCGACTGTCGCCCGTCAGGATTACGTCCATGAGATCTTTCGCCGCCAGAGTGACATCGCGCTTGAGAACCTCGAACGCGTCCATGGGGTTGTTGGTGAAATCCCCGACGTGGTGTTCCTCTGTGGAACCGATTTTGGGACCCAGGAATCAACGTTCTGCTCGCCCGAGACCTTCCGTGAGCTCTACGCGCCGTACTACAAAAAGATGAACGACTGGATCCACGCGAACACCAGTTGGAAGGTGTTCAAGCACTCGTGTGGGGCCGTGGCGAACTTCATGCCGCTCTTTATCGAGGCCGGCTTTGATATCATCAACCCAGTACAGATCTCGGCGAAGGGCATGGATCGCGAGCACCTCAAGGGCGAGTTTGGAGACAATCTCGTGTTCTGGGGCGGTGGTGTAGATACTCAAAAGACGCTGGCCTTCGGATCTCCGGAAGAGGTCAAGGCTGATGTTATCAAGAGTTGCCGCGTATTTGGTCAGGGCGGTGGGTTTGTGTTCAATGCCGTGCACAACGTGCAGGCAAGATCGTCCACCGAGAACGTGGTCTCGATGATCGAGGCGGTGCGGGAGTTTAATCGAGGGTAGGCGTTGGCCGGTTCACTTCGCAAGTGGATGAGACCACTTCAGGCGCGGGAAGCGCGCGAAATCTGCGTCGGTGGTCACCCATTCGCAGCCGTGCTCGATCGCGAGTGCCGCATGCCATGCGTCGGCGACCAGTTTGCCTGTTGCCGGAGCGGTGCGGCAGAGCTCTGGAAAGATGGTCCAGGTGCGGACGCCTGGTCGCAGGATGCGTGCTTGGGGGCGGCCACGCAGCCGGTCGCAGAACTCAACCGCCTCGGCTGTCGGCGTCGGCTCCCGGAAAATCCGAGGATTTGTGCAGATGCGGACGAACGCGCTCAACACCGCCTCGGACAGCCCAAACGCGCTTGGCCCTTGAGCAATACTCACGAGCCATTGGGCATACGGCGGATGTGATGATGTCCGCGAATGGTGCTCTCGTGAACGCCGGCGTGCTCGAGCCTCGAGACATCGCC
>JBMCTC010000358.1:0-2563 GCA_048624115.1 Spirochaetota bacterium | reverse complement strand
GAACCTGGTCGGCGCGCTCGTAGTTACGTGGGTAGAGGATAAAGCCGGCCGGCGCCACGTCGTGGATCAACCGATGGGCGCCGTCGCTCACGCGAGTGCCGGGCACGAATGTCACAAATCGTTGCCCGATCCGTTGTCTCCGCGAGAGCTTCTGCAGGTAGTGCTCCACAATCGCGTCGGCCTCTGCCTCGGAGAGCTCGGCGACGGCGGATTGCACCGAGCCGTCGGGTGGCACCTCGGCGGATAGCGCCTCAAGGTCGGGTTCGGGATCTGGCGAGGGTGTGGGATCGGGTTCTCCAGACACAAGGGGTGGGGTGCTCGACGAGTCGGGCTCAGGAGGGGGTACATCGCTCAATCGTTCATCGCTGGTCGGGGCGGCGGGGGGTGAATCGGCTGGCGGTGCCGTGGCGCAGGAAGACAGAAGCCAGGAGACGAGCAGGAGCGTAACAATGTACTTCCAGCCCCGGTGGTTCATCTACGGTCGAGTTCGCTTGCGATCCCTCGGGAAAAGTGACGCCTCTTTGACGTTCTGCAGTCCGAGGATCTGCTGCGTCAGACGCTCGAGACCAATGGCAAAACCTCCGTGGGGAGGGCACCCGTATCGGAAAATCTGGCAGTAATCGCCAAGCCCCTCTTCGGTGAGCCCGAACTTCGGCAACGTGTCTAGGAGCATCTCGTAATCATGAATGCGCTGCCCGCCTGTGGTGATCTCAAGCCCACGGAAGAGCAGGTCGAAGCTCTTTGTCTTGATGCCGTCAGGATACGTGTAGAAGGGTCTCTTTTTTCGGGGGAAGGCAGAGACAAAGACCGCCGGTACGCCGTGCTCCTCCTCTGCCCAAGCACAGAGCTCTCGCTCGCTCTCGGGGTTGATCTCGAAAACCTTCTTTCCAATCCTGTCGCTCGCGATTTGCTTTGCCTCGTCGTGATCAATGCGGGGCGTGTTTCGCATCGACTCGGCCGTTGGCACCGAAGCGCCGAACGCCTCGACATCTGCCTGATTTCGACTCCCAACCGCGGCAAAAATGTGGATCAAGAGCCCGACCTCGAGGTCCATCAAATCCTGGTGGGAGTCAATGAAGCCCATCTCTACGTCGAGTGACACATACTCGTTGAGGTGCCGTGGCGTGTCGTGCTTCTCTGCACGGTACGCAGCGCCGATCTCGAAGACCCGCTCCATGCCACTCGCGACCATCGCCTGCTTATAGAACTGAGGACTCTGAGCCAGGTAGACCCGGTCTCCAAAGTAGTCTACAGCGAAGAGTCCAGTTCCACCCTCAGTCCCCGTACCAATGAGCTTGCTGGTCTTGATCTCGGTGAAATCCACGCCACGCAAGTAGGCGGCAAAAGCGTCGGCAATCGTCGCCTGGATGGCAAAGATCGACCGCACCTTCGGGATTCGAAGGCTCAGGAGTCGATTGTCGAGGAGCGCGTCAATGCCGATGCTCTCCGGATCCTGGTTGACGGCAATCGGAAGCTCACCGTGTGATGCGCCAAGCGTCTCGGTATGCTCGACCTGAACCTCGAAGCCACCAGGAGCCTTCTCGTTCGCAGCCACCGTGCCGGTCGCGCTCACGACGTGCTCGGGCGCAAGCTCGCTCTTGCCGTCGAAAACGAGTTGGACCATGCCGCTACGGTCGCGCAGAAGCACAAACGAGACGGCCCCGAGCTCACGAATGCGGTGAACCCAGCCTGCCACGGTGATTGTTTCGCCCTGATGTTCGTTTACGGATGCCGCCAGTACGCGGTCTGTCATTCTACTCGCTCCATACGTGATGCAATGCTCTCGCTATCCCATTGATCGGTTGTAAGGAGGACCGCCATAAGCAATCCGTACACGCTCTCGGTCGTGAGCCCGCCCATCGGAATTGCCCCTTCGCGCCAAAGTTCATGGCTGGTCAGATAGGTCGAAAAATCGACGTTCCCCTCCTGCTGCGAGGTGCAGAAGAACAGCGCGCCCTTTGACTGGCCATATTCGAGCGCGTCGCGCAAGGAGAAGGGTGTCTCCCGCACATTGGCAGTGCCGGTATCGTAGAGCTCAAGCACGAAGAATCGGACCCCGGCGTCGATGAGAGTGCGAAGCGTCTTAGATTGCATGCCGGGAAAGACCTTCGCAATAAACGACTGCTGAACAGCCGCTTCGAGCTTTTCGGCGATTTGCTCCGGGGTGAGGTCAAAGTCGAAGAGGGTCGCAGCCTTCGCTTGTGCAGCTGCCGCATTCCAGGTTCGAAATGCCGGACCCTCTGAACTGTGCGGAACACGCTCGAACTTGAGGTTTACCGCCGGAAAACAACTCGCGCCGAAGACTACGCTCACGCCAGGGGTACCGGACACCGCGGTGCGAACGGCCGTTTTAAACGCCTCACTGCTCTCGTCGGTCGTTGCAACGCTCGAACTCGCGGTTAGGACGATTGGCAGGTGTGAATCGCCAAAGAGCCAGTGTATAAGCGAGGCGGTGTAGGAGAGCGTGTCGGTGCCGGTTGCAATAACGAGGCCGGTGGCGCCACGGCCTGAGACGTGGGCGCCAACCGCCGCGATAAGGCCAGCCCAGTCGGTCGGTGTGATC
>JBMCTC010000357.1:0-2563 GCA_048624115.1 Spirochaetota bacterium | reverse complement strand
CCACTGGGTAGCCATGTTCGCGGTGTCCCCGGGAAAGATTGACATGCTCGGATGAGAGAGCGCGTGTAGGAGGTCCAACACGCCGGTGGCCGCAAGCCCGGCGCCCAAAACGAGAAAGAAGCTCTGCTCGAGGTAGTGGCGCGCGTTCCACGCCAGTGCCAAGATACCCCAGGCGACCACGACCGAGATCAACTCGGTAAGAACTCCGACGAGCAGGCTAATGTCCATGAACGGTTTCCATATGTAGCGGTTTGAGAGTATACCTGGCCACCGTAAGAATCATACGCCTGCGTAGTCGGCTGTGCAATCAACCAAGGAGGTGATGTTGACGCGGACGGCACGCTTTTTCTCTTTGGCTCGGACTGGACGCCTTGCTGCGCTACGCGATCACGAGATACCATACCGTTATGCGCACCTACGAGTCGATGCAGACGCTCGTTCAAGAACTCGACTCCGATGCCCGCGAAATCGCGCGAGTTCTCTCGAGAAACTCGACGGCCTGGGAACGTATCGAACACGGCGCGCGTGACCCCGTGGACTGGGGAGCACTCGGGTTTACGATTCAAACTCTCTATGGCGTCCTCGAGAACTACTTCTTGCGCATTTCCAAATGCTTCGAGAACAACCTCCCGGCAGATCGATGGCATGCGGGACTGGTCGAGCGAATGAAGCTCGATGTACCAGGCGTACGCCCGGCTTTTTTTGAGAACGATGATCAGGCAAAGCAGGTCCGCGAAATCCTGCGCTTTCGGCATCGGCTCCGCCACCTCTACGGTGAGGATCTTGACCCGAAGAAGACGTCCGAGATTCAGCAAATCGTTCAAGAGTTCTTTGCAGAGTTCCCCTCGCTTCATCGACACTTCCTCGAGCGGCTGCGGAGTATCGCCGATGCCCTTTGATCCCGAGCGCTACGCAAGCGGACTGAAACGGCAAAACAAAAAGGAAGCTGAGCGGATCGCCGCATTGGCAGAAGAAGCTCGTAACAAGGCCCATGAGTTATCAACTGCTATCGCCCAAGCCGACCCAGAGGTCCGGGCGGTGTACCTGTTTGGTTCGCTTGCTGGAGAGGGACCGCGTCACCTGAACTTCGATATCGACCTTGCGATAGACGGCGGCGACGTGTTCGCCGCAGAACAAGCGACAGAGGACTCGGACTTCTCGGTAGACGTGGTGGCGCTCGACCGGCTGCCGCCGGACACCGCAGCGCGAATCAGGCGGTCTGGTTTGCTCCTGTTTGAGAGAGCGTAGGACCACCGCGAGCGCGGAGAAGCGATCATGAATCTGTAGACTCGTCTTCAAAGAGAAGTCGTGCGGTCTGCGGATACGGGACCAGTCGAATCCCATGCATCGATGCGCTCTCTTCGCCGGCGTAGATAACCGCCGCACCACGCAGGGTAGGCTCGAGGTCCTGGAATCGCCGGAGCGACGCGGACATCTCGTCGATGTAGGTCCGCCCGGCCTTGATCTCGACCGCAAACGGGCGCGCTACCAGGAATCCTTGCAGATTCAAAGTTGAACTCTAAAATTGTCAGCCGCAGGCGTCCGCCGCGGCGCGGGCGAGCGGTTGCTCGACAAAGGGATAGCGGAGGCCTGCAGGGCCGTGCCGGGCGGAGGCGACGGAGCCCGATGGGCACGGCCCGGAGAGCAGGCCGGCACGGCGCGATGGATGGTAACGGCCTCTTCGATGTCGTTGGCCAGGATCTCGTCGAGCATAATTATCCGCGCCGGGCAGGCGTGGGAAATGGTACTATCTGAGCAAGGGGAAGGAGAAAGGTGGCTGGACTGATCGTTTTTGTTGGTATCGTTATCGTGGGATCGGCGCTCTGTTCATCCTCGGAAGCGGCGCTGCTCTCGGTGCCGATTCTGCGGGTTCGGCAGCGGGCGGAGCAAGGCGAGGGTCGGGCGAAGACGCTGCTCGCGATCAAGGAACGGGTGAGCAGACCGATCACAACGATTGTTGTGTTCAACAACGTTTTCAACATTGTCGGGAGCATCTTGGTCGGCAATCAAGCAACCGCCGTTTTCGGAAGCACATCCCTCGGCATTGTCTCCGGTGTGCTCACCTTCCTCATTATCGTGTTCTCCGAGATTATCCCGAAGACCTTGGGCGAGCGCTTTGCCGAGCCTATGTCGCTTGCGATCGCGCCGGCGATTAACGCGCTAACAAAATTGTTCACCCCCATTATCTGGCTACTCGAGCATCTGACACGCCCCTTCTCAGGCCAGAGCAGCCTCGCCGATACCGACGAAGCCGAGATTCGGTTCTTGGCGACGCTTGGCCGCAAGCAGGGGGTTATCGAGCACGACGAGGCGGAGATGATCCAGCGTGTCTTTAGGCTCAACGATATGACGGCCGAGGAGATCATGACGCCGCGAGTCGTGGTTACCGCAATCGAGGGAACCAAGAAGCTATCCGAGGTGATCGAGGCGATCGCCGACTCGCCGCACAGCAGGCTCATAATCTACGACGAGTCGCTCGACAAGGTCGTCGGCATCGGGCTTCGCGGCTCGCTCTTAGCGGAGTTTGCTCGCGGGCACGGAGAAAAGATGGTAGCTGAGCTTG
>JBMCTC010000356.1:0-2573 GCA_048624115.1 Spirochaetota bacterium | reverse complement strand
ACCCCGAGGCGAAGAGGCCCGGCCCGGGGTTGCGACACCCCGGGGCGAAGAGGCCCGAGGGGGTGCACGCCGGAGCGGAGGCAGTGCCCGAGACGGAAGCGCCCCGGTGCCGCTCTACGCGCACCCGTTGCACGACGCCGCGGCGGCGCGTGGATTGGTCGTCCGCGTCTTTGAGGAGCACCCGCGGCTTGGTGGCATTTTCGTTACGAACGCGTTGGTTCATCTCGTTGGGCAAGCGCTGACCGAACTCGGTCGTGGCACGCTGCCGCTCATCGGCTACGATGTGTTGCCCGAGAATCGGGCGCAGCTCGAGGCGGGAGTCATCGACTTTCTCATTAGCCAACGGCCGGGCCTCCAGGGGCGCCGAGCGATTATGCTCCTGTTCGAGATGTTGCAGCACCAGGGGACCGCTGGTGCGGCACGCGGTGAGCCGGCCCGGGAGATCATGCCGCTTGACATGGTGACCGCCGAGAACATCGGCTACTACATCGACTTGTAGAACCATCGACCTAAAAAAAGGAGGGCCTATGGGCTCATACAGACGAATCCGAGAAGAGGCGTACGAGGCGAACATGGAGGTAAGCGCGAAGCGGCTTGCGATCTACACCTTTGGAAACGTTAGTGCTCTCGATGCTGAACAGGGCGTGTTTGCGATCAAGCCATCCGGCGTGCCGTATCCCGACCTAACGCCCGAGAAGATGGTAATCGTGAGCGTAGAGGGAGAGGTGATGGAGGGAGATCTGCGCCCCTCCTCGGACACACCGACCCATGCCTTTTTGTATCGTCACTTCGAGGGGATCGGCGGCATAACGCACACGCACAGTCCCTTCGCTGTCGCATGGTCACAGGCGCAGCTCCCGATCCCGATTTTCGGGACCACGCACGCAGATCACCTCACGGTCGACATCCCATGCACCGCGGTCATGACCGACGAGGCGATCGAACGCGACTACGAGGTAGAGACCGGCCGCCAGATCACCGAGGCAATGGCCGGCATGAACCCACACGAGATCGAGATGATCCTCGTTGCAAGCCACGGTCCGTTTGCCTGGGGCAGGGACGCCGCACGGAGCGTCTACAATGCAGTCGTACTCGAAGAGCTCGCCAAGATCGCCTACTACACTACGACACTCAACCCGGAGCCGGCGCCGCTCAAGCAAACGCTCCGCGACAAACACTACTTACGAAAACACGGAGCAAACGCCTACTACGGGCAAGGGGGAACAAGATGAGTCTAGTAAAGCAGTCTATCTGGTTCGTTACGGGAAGCCAACATCTCTACGGAGAAGAGGCGCTGGCAAAGGTGGCAGAGGATGCCAAGCGTGTCGTCGAGGGACTCAACGACAACGCGGGGCTCCCAGTCTCGCTCGAATACCAGCCGACGGTCACCTCGTCGGCAGAGATCCACCGGCTCTGTCTCAGCGCGAACGCCGACCCGTCGTGCGTAGGACTCGTCCTGTGGATGCACACCTTCTCGCCGGCAAAGATGTGGCTACGGGGGCTCCTCTCGCTCGAGAAGCCGTTCGCGCACTTGCACACGCAGTTTGGAAGAGACATTCCTTGGGCCGACATCGACATGGACTTTATGAACCTCCATCAGTCGGCCCACGGCGGCAGAGAGTTCGGCTTTGCAGCGACCCGACTTGGGATTGACCGGAAGGTCATCGTCGGCCATTGGCAGGAAAAGAAGGTCCAAACGAGCTTGGCGAACTGGGTGCGCACTGCGTTAGCATGGAACGATTCGCAGCGATTGAAAGTCGCCCGCTTCGGCGCCAACATGCGTGACGTGGCGGTTACCGAGGGTGACAAGGTAGAGGCGCAGATTCAGTTCGGCTACGAGGTGCATGGTTACGGACTCGAGGATCTCATGGCCAGGGTGCGTGCAGCTTCAGAGTCGGACATCGACTTGTTGATCGAGCAGTATCGCTCAACCTACACCATGGGCGCGGGGACCGAGAATAGCGCGCGGGTTCGCGAGGCGGCTCGCATCGAGGCCGGCATGCGAGCGTTTCTCGAGGAGGGAGGATTCCACGCGTTTACGACCAACTTCGAGAATCTCGCCGAGCTCGAGCAGCTTCCCGGGCTGGCGGTGCAACGTCTCATGGCAGACGGCTACGGGTTCGGCGCCGAGGGCGACTGGAAGACGGCGGCGCTCGTACGAGCGATGAAGGTGCTCACTGCCGATCAGCCGGGTGGCGTGAGCTTTATGGAGGACTACACGTATCATCTCGACCCATCCGGCGAGTTGGTCCTCGGCGCGCACATGCTCGAGGTCTGCCCGAGCATTGCGGCGAGTAAGCCGCGCCTCGAGGTGCATCCACTCGGCATTGGTGGAAAGGACGACCCGGCGCGCTTGGTCTTTACCACCGGCGCGGGGCCGGCGGTCAACGTGTCGATTATCGATCTCGGCAACCGCTTCCGAATGATTGTACACTGTGTAGAGGTGGTCGATCCGCCGCACGAGCTTCCAAAGCTGCCGGTAGCAAGCGCCGTGTGGAAGCCGCTTCCCGACCTGCAGACGGGAGCCGCCGCGTGGATCTACGCCGGTGGGGCTCATCATACTGCGTTTGTCC
>JBMCTC010000355.1:0-2584 GCA_048624115.1 Spirochaetota bacterium | reverse complement strand
ACGAGGTTGAAGCCCACGACCATGAACAAAATCGCCAGGCCCGGGTACGTCGTAAGGTGGTGCGCAGTCCGAATGTACTCCCGCCCGTTCGAGAGGATCGCGCCCCACTCAGGTGTCGGCGCCTGCGCGCCGAGGCCGAGGAAGCCGAGTCCGGCCGCCCAGAGTATTGCGGTTGCAACCTGAAACGTGCTCTGCACAATTACCGGCGCGATCGCGTTCGGAAGTATGTGTCGAAAGATAATGCTGATGTCTCCGATTCCCGCCGCTTGAGCCGCAGTCACATAGCTCTGTTCCTTCGCGGCAAGGACAGAGCCCCGTACGAGTCGAGCGTAAATCGGCACACTCGCGATACCGGTTGCGATCATAACGTTCGTAACGCCGACGCCAAGTACGGTCACAACGACAATCGCCAGAAGGATACCCGGAAACGCAATCATAATGTCGATGAGTCGCTGCGTAATCATGTCAACCTTGCCGCCATAATACCCGCTGAACGCGCCGATCGGCACTCCAATGAACACTCCGATCGCTACTGATATCAGGCCGATCGCAAGCGAGATTCGACCGCCATAGAGCATTCTCGTCAGCAGATCCCGACCGAGCTCGTCGGTTCCAAGCAAGTGTTCAGCGCTTGATGACTGAAGGCGACGCGTAAGAGATGTCTCAGTCGGGCTATGTCGCGTGAGAAGAGGCGCGGCCAGCGATGCGACGACAAAGAGACCGATAATTGCGAGGCCAATAACCGCGCCACGATTGCGAAATAGATGTCGGAAAACTGCCCTTAACTCGCTCTCTCGCTCTCTCTCTTTCAAGCTCTCTTCCGGCGCGTCGGGCGGTAGTGTCCTGGCCTCGATCATTGCGTGTCTCCTGCGGTCATGATTCGCTTTGTCCTTGATAATGAATGCGTGGATCGAGAAAGGCGTACATTATGTCTACCACCAGGTTGATGATGACGAATAACAACGCGAGTAGCATCACCGTTCCTTGCACTACTGGATAGTCACGTCGCAAAATCGCGTCGACCAGGAGTCGCCCGACGCCCGGCCAAGCAAACACGGTTTCGGTAAGCACCGCGCCACCGAGTAGAATTCCAAACTGCAATCCGAGCACGGTGACGACTGGTATAAGTGCGTTTTTCAACGCATGCTTGTAAATGACCATTCGTTCTGAGACGCCTTTTGATCGGGCGGTGGTAATGAAGTCCTGACGAAGTACATCGAGGACGCTCGAGCGGGTGATACGAGCCATGAGGGCAGCACTTGCCATGCCAAGGGTTATGCTCGGCAAGATGAGATGCTCGATTCTACCGATCCCAGTTGCCGGGAGTACTCTCAAATGCACCGCAAACAGAAGCTGAAGCATCAGCGCAAGCCAGAAGACCGGCGCCGCGACGCCGACAAGAGCAACAAACATGCTCGCATTGTCAAAAAACGAGTTCCGTTTTGTTGCCGAGATAATTCCGGCCGAAACGCCGACCAGCGTGGCTAGAACGAGCGAGACGCTCGCGAGGAGCAAGGTGCGAGGAAATCGTTCACGGATCTCTGTTGTGACCGGCCGATTGCTGAAGGTAGAGGTTCCCAAGTCCCCCTGGACGAGATTGGTTACGAAGGTCCAGTACTGCACGTGTAATGGATCGTCGAGGCCATAGCGTTCTCTGACTTGCTGTACGAACTCTGGCGTGGCGTTTACACCTGCAAGTGCCCGCGCTGGGTCGCCCGGGATGAGGCGGATGATCGAGAAGACGATGATCGAAACACCAACCACAACCGGAATCGTCAGGAGTAGGCGTCGGAAAATATACTGAGTCAAGCTTGTCTCCTTCTTCCGCCTCGAAGCTCACCGCGACGCTGTTGCCTGCGCGACAGCATCGCGGAAAGCAGCGGAACCGGCTCATAGAGAAGCCGGTTCCGCAGGCAAAATGTTTACTTGCTTACTCGAACGACGCCTCCCAGGCGCTCAGGTTCTCGAGTGGGTGATGAATCAATCCCTCTACATAGGTTCGGTTGGCATTCACCTGTCCCTCATTGTACAGGAAGATCCACGGAGCATCGTCCCAGATGATCTCTATTGCCTCGGCATAGAGCTCCGCGCGCGCGTCTTGGTCGGTGGTTACGCGAGCGTCATCGAGGAGCGCATCTACCTCGTCATTGCGATAAAAGCCCCGGTTGTTTCCATTCGGGTTCCACTGGTTGCTGTGCAACAGCGCGTAGAGACCGTAATCGGAGTCGAGCGTAACCGTGCCCCAACCGAGCATAAACGCGTCGTATTCCGCATCCTCGGGTCCCTGGCCGGTAAAGCTCAGGTAGCTTGACCATTCGCGAGTCTCGAGCGTTACGTCGATGCCTACCTCAGAAAGCTGATCCTGAAGAACCTCGGCAACGGTCGAGTCGAGCGTGTAGCGACCTGTTGGGTGATGAAGGGTCATCGAGAAACCGTCTGGGTAGCCGGCTTCGGCCAGAAGTTCCCGTGCTCGTTCCGGATCGTACTCGTAGGGGCCAACACTTGCGTGGCCGAACACCGCGGGAACGACCGGCGCGTCAGAGACCGTGAAACCTTCGAAGAGGCCATCCACGATTGCTTGCTT
>JBMCTC010000354.1:0-2590 GCA_048624115.1 Spirochaetota bacterium | reverse complement strand
GATCGGCGATGTGTTCAGGGTGAACCGGAGCGGGGTTCCCGATTCGTCGATGAGCGTGATGTTGCCCAGACCGGTGAAGAGGTAGGAGTCGGGGGTTTGCGCAAAGGCTGAGAAACGGTTTGCGCTTGCAGACTGCTCGCTGTGGCGCAGCTTGTTCTCTTCCTCTGCGACGATCGCCGTGATGCGAGGAATTTCGATCGACGCTATCTCGACAAGTCTCGGTCGCAGCGATCGCAGTTCATCAATGGCGTCCCCGAGGCCTGATTGAAGACTGACGATCCCGTCTCGATACGAGCGCACATCGGTCTCAAGCGCGAGGGCTTTTCCCGAGAGCGAGGTCCCTCTCGCGTCGCTCGAAAGCGAAACTGCCCGAGCCACCAGCTGCTGCGCGTACGCGAGCATGGGCTGCAGGTTCTCAAGCGCCTGCTCTGCCTCGCCGCGCTCGCCGGCGTCAGGACTCCCAAGCGTCGTCTCGTACGCTTCGAGCAGGTCGGCGTAGAGTTCTTCCACATCGCGAAGCCAGTTTCGTGTAGAGGCCACAATCTCTGCGGCCCCAGGACGCTGTGCACGCACCACGCGTGTGTCGCAACTGCAGCGCCATCCCGGACCGAAGGAGCCGGATATACTCGAGTCGGACACGTAGCTGCGTCGGAGATTCACCTCAAGACTGGCGACCCGAACCGAGAAGTCGGACTCTTCGTGCACGAACGCTCCCATTGCGATGCGTACCGGGTCACCGACTTTGGCGGTCTCTTCGCTGAGCAGACGCTCGACGTCTGCCTGCGCACGATGCAACCGTTCCGCCGCTTTCAAACCTTCGACGAGGTTTTCGGCAGCTGCTCCGAGTTCGTCGGCCTCGGCTCGACTCGCGGCGAGCCTGTCGCGGAGAGCAATCGCCTCGCTGAGCTCCTCCTCGATCGAGGCACGTGCCTCGTCGTCGGCTGCGCTATCCAGGTCAGCTGTCAGTGCGTCTATGCGTGCCTGCAATCGGTCTTCGAGGTCGTCGGCATCGTCATCACCGTCGTCGTTGTCACCGTCGTCGTCGTCTGAGGGACACTCGTACTCCACGATGAAGTATCCGAACTCCGGATACTCGCTGGTTATCTCACAGCCCCTGGCGATCAGGCTCGCTCTGAAGTCGGCGTAGTCATTCAGCGGCACGCTCGCAGATCCGGCGAACGCCGCCGTTGCGGCCAGTAAAAGGACCCCGACGATGAGCCAGAAGCGAATCGCGGCACTCTTCATCTCATTCCTCCAATCAAGTACGGCGTGACAATCACATAGAGGTCGGTTTCAGTGATCTTGGTTCTTCGGTTTGTGAACAGCAGCCCCAGAAGCGGAATCTCGCCAAGCAGCGGGAACTTGTTGTCGTGCTCGATCTCCCGGCGCTCCTGAAGCCCTCCAATCACGATCGCCTGCCCACTCTGAACCCGGACGGTCGTTGAAACTTGCCGGCTCGAGGTTGTGGGATATCCCTCTTTGGTCGTGCCGGTAATCGTTGTCACGTCCGTCTCTATCACCGTCGTAATCTCACCGTCGCCGTTGTGTCGAGGAGTGATCGTCATCGCGATGCCACCAACGATGTCCTGTTTGGTCTGATACGACTGGCCGCCGCTGGACTGCGTTACGATGATCGGAAACCGCTCCTGGGTCTGTACCACAGCCGGGACACCGCCGATCGTTGCCACTCGCGGATTCGCAAGGATATCGGCACGCCCATCACCGGTGAGAAGATCAAGCGTGGCGCTGATCTCGACCGGCGAGCGCAGGAAAGTCTGAAACGGGAAGGGAACCATTTGTTCATAGCCGACGTTCTCCCCGATACTCAACGTAATGGAGGAGGGAAGATCGAGACCGAGCTGACTTGCCGCGTCTTCGCGCAGCTCGACGATCTGCGCGTCGATGAGAATCTGTTCCCCTGGTTGATCGAGTTGATAGATGAGTTCGACCAGATTCGCGTAGCGATCCATCGCTCGATCGACTACCATGACATTCAGCCGCTCATCGATCTGGATCCCGCGATCGCCTCCGGGAACAAGGCGCCGAAGCATGGTTGAGAGTGCCTGCACGTCGGCATAACGAAGCCGGATCATCTCAAACCCGTCGGTTGGTTCCTCCGCCGGATCATCCACCGTCTCGGGTTCGTCAGTGACCGAAAACGAGACACGGACCCGGTTCGCGTTCTCGCTGACCAGGACAGTGGCCTGTGAGGGAGAGGCAAGCTCAGCAACAAGCGTGAGCCGCCGACCGCTCTCTTCCGCCTCCTCAATCTCGTCTGCCATCACCTGAACAGAAGCAAGCGGATGGGCCGGCTCACCGTCGATCGGGAGTTCACCAGGAGCGTAGGCGCGCTCAATGGTGAGTGTGTAGACGGTCTGAGAGGCGTTCCAGATCCAGGATAGACCGCCGATCTGCTGACCTTCTATGACGATCGTCGATCCGTCCACGGAGATCGAGCTCACGCGTCGACGCGTTGCCTCAAGCGATGGTGGCTGTGCTGAGAGCGAGGCGATGCTCACAGCGATAAGGGCCACGAACGCAACAGCCTTTCGCCCTCGGCGGAGCCACGGGAGTTGTTCGGCGATCATAC
>JBMCTC010000353.1:0-2596 GCA_048624115.1 Spirochaetota bacterium | reverse complement strand
CCAACGCCCGGTTCGAGGAGCTCAACCGGCGTTTTGATCAAGCCGATCGGCGACGGGCGTTCTGGGGCGTGGCTACGTCAATCCTGATTACGCTCGTGGTTGCCGCGTCTACCGCGATTACCCTTCTCTTTGGCTCGTAGCGGTGGCTCGCCACACGAGCAGGACAAGGGGGTAGCGGAGGAGCCAAAGCGGGCGGCCGGCGATTGGCAATGAGCCGGAAGAGCCGCCCGCGGTGCCGCAGGCATTGGCTCCGGAGCGAGGGGGAACGGGGACGCCTTTGAAGAGGGCGCGTGGTGTGGCAAGTGCGAGGATGTTGGTGTTCCCCCTCCAAAAAAAGGACCACCTCTGCAGGTGGTCCAGGGTCGCCGGTGGGCCGGCTTGGACAAGGTGGCGGCCACGGTGTCGCGGCCGGCGTCACTACTTGTCGTTGAAAATCATGGCAAGTTCGGCCATGCGATGGCTGAAGCCCATCTCGTTATCGTAGAAGCTCGTGGCCTTGACCATGGTCTGGCCGCCGAGTCCGACGACGAGCAGGTTGTCCGTAATCATCGATGAGTACGGCTCGCCGACGCAGTCCCGCGAACACTCGTAGTAGTCGCCAAAGTAGGCAACCTGCTTCATGATCGTCGAGTCGTTCATTTTCTTCACGTTCTCTTCGATCGACTTGGCCAGTTGCTCCTTAGTGACATCACCCTCTATTAGATAGACCGCTTCTACGACGCTACCGGTGTCGGTAGGCACGCGGAGTGCGGTTCCGTTCAGCTTCCCGTTGAGATGCGGGAGCACCTTACCAACCGCAATTGCTGCGCCGGTAGAAGCCGGGATGATGTTGTTCAAGGTAGCGCGGTTCTTACCGCCGCCAAAGAAGTCGACTACTCGCTGGGTTGAAGTCGCAGCATGCGTGGTGCTCATCAGGCCCGAGATGATGTTATGACTCATGTCGATGGCCTTGGTGAGCGGCGCGAGACAGTTCGTGGTACAGCTGGCGTTCGAGAGGATTTTCTCTCCCGCCTCGATCGTGTCGTGGTTTACGCCTACTACGATCGTGTGTGTCTCTTTGTCCTTCGCCGGTGCGCTGATGATCACCTTTTTGGCTCCGCCCTTTAGATGGGCGCCTGCCTTCTCAGTTGTCAGATAAAAGCCTGTGCACTCGAAAACGATATCTACATCGTGCTTGTCCCACGGGATCTGGGCGGCATCTTTCTCACTGTAGACAGTGACTTCGTGCCGACCCATCTTGATGACGTTCTCGCCCTTGAGGCTTACCTCGACGGGGAAGCGTCCGTAGATGGAGTCTTTGGGCAGACTCTTCGCGATCTCCTCGGTGGGGACCAGGTCGTTGCCCGCGACAATATCGAACTTGTCGTCGAGCTTGCTGAGAATAACACGCATGACATTCTTGCCGATACGGCCCATGCCGTTAAAAGCGACTTTGATTTTACTCATGCATTCTCCTTTATCTCATTGGTTTGGGTTTCTGATCGCAGGCGTCCCGAACCGAGCTCCCCTGCGACGGGTTGTAGTCTTGCTTTAACTAAACTGGGAAACGGTGGTGAATGTCAAGGCGCTTACCCATGAGGGCGAGGCTTGTGATAGAGTGGCGTCACCAATGAACGCAACCAACAACGACGACCAGCAAGCGATTGCAGAAGCCCGATCTCATCTCGGCAGCCGCGTGATTCCTCGGGAGTGGACCGCCAAGGTGCACCGGCACGGGGATCAGATTACGGTAACGTTTGAACCACCCTACGTGTTTCTTCCGGCGAACTCGCATGCCTGCTACAGTGTTTCGGTGCGCCTGCCGTCGGGATATGTCTCTGCCTTTACGCAATCGAACCCTCGTGAGAGCGTCTCGCCGCTCGTGGAATCACCCTGCTACGTTCCTTCTCGCAACGATAGGCGCAAGATTCGATTTGTCGCCCGTGCGATTCGCAAGGCGACAGGTTACGACTTTCTGAAGGAATCTCCTTGCGACGAGATGAGAATAACCGAAGAGCCGGATAGGTATCGCGTTGACCTGACCACGCCGGACACTCACTACTTCCAAAGCGTCATCAAATCGACCGGTGCCATCGAAGACGAGGGCCACGGGCACTTCATCCAGCCACCCGTTGGACCCTTTGAGCAGGCAGGCGATACCGACGTCCTTGATCTTGATGACTTCAACGTGGAGATGGATAACGAGTAGCGAACGCGAAGAGTTTGGCGCTACGGACGATTCTGCCGCGAGGGGATGGTAATGGCCTGGCCCGGGTTCAAGAGGTCGGCGTTGGTCAGTGAGTTGTACTCGGCCAGAAAGCGTGTGGTGACGTCGAATCGGGTTGCTATCTCGCTCAACGTCTCGCCCTCTTGGACGAGATACTCAATATCGTCGGTCATCTCAAAGACGACCTCACGTCGGGGAAGCGAGGCGAGCACGTTCGCGAAGTCGGGCATGGCAGCCGCTTCGAACCGCTCGGCATCGGCCGCCGTGGCGAGTTGTTCTTGTGCGACGGTTTTGAGTTCGGGAACGTAGACGAACAGGGCATAAACGAGGCCGATCGCGACAATCACGAGGAGGAGCGTTTTCGCGACGCGAAGGACCCTCCCAAAGGCA
>JBMCTC010000352.1:0-2631 GCA_048624115.1 Spirochaetota bacterium | reverse complement strand
AGGGGGGCAGTGAGTGTAACAAGCGTGCCGTGACCTGGGGCAGTGTCAATGGCCATGTGGCCGCCGATCTGACGTAGGCGTTCTTGAATGCTAAAGAGACCAAAGCTTATCTCCTCGGAGTCGCGACTCTGGAGCATGTCGGAATCAAACCCGGCACCCTGATCTCGGATCTGGACCTGGACCAGGTTCTCGTCGTAACACTCGATGTCGACATCCACCTCGCGAACGCCGGCGTGTTTCGCCACGTTTAGGAGAAGTTCGCGGACGCACTCAAAGAGAAGATAGCGAACCTCTTCACTCTCAGGTTCTGCTGCCTTGTCTGCATTGAGGCTCACAGCGATCTGATGCATCTGCTCGAACCGGCCCGCAAACCACCGTAATCCGCTGAGCAGGCCCCGCTCGTGTAGAACCGGCGGGCTCAGATCAACCGCAAGAGAGCGTGACGCGTCTAGCGCATTATTGAGAATTCTGTCTACCGACTGACTCGCCCGTCGTAACTGCTCCGGATCATTCGCCTCAGCCATCCATCCGAGTTGCATGCGCGCTCCGACGATCATCTGCTGGATATGATCGTGTAGAACGCGGGCGAGTCGCTTGCGCTCTCTCTGTTCGACCCGACTCAGTTGCATTGCCAACGCACGCAACTGGTTCGCCTGGCGGCGCACCTCCGCGGTCCGCTCGATCACCCGTTGCTCGAGCACCTCGTTCATCTGCTCGCGATGAACCTCCACCGTCTTGCGATCGGTGATGTCGCTAAAGGTAATGGCTACCTGCTCGGGAGCCGATTGGTAGGCATCTACCTGAAACCACGTCTCCGAACGAGGAAAGTCATACTCGAAGCGGAAAGATTCACCGCTGTCTGCTACGCGATTCAGTACTCTACTCCAATCGTGCTCTCCGTTTGGCAGCACCTCGCGAATGGCCTTGCCGGCGATGTCTTCGAGCGAACAATCGGCGAGCCGAGCAAACGCGGGGTTCGCTTCGATGAATTGAAACGAACCCTCACCGCGGAGCCCCTCGGGTACCCCGATCCGCTCCACAAGCGCGAAGCCCTCGGTCATGTTTGCGAAGAGCGCACGGAAACGCTCCTCGCTCCTGCGAAGGTCTTCTGTCGCTTTTTTGGACTCGCGCAGATCGACCCCTATTCCGATCATTGATTCGTCAGAGAGCCGCACGTTGGCCCAGTCAATCGGGATCGCTTCTCCGTCTTTGCTCGTGCTGAGGAGTTCACGAAAGCCAGGCTCGAGTGACTTCATGTAGGCTGCGACCACCTCTCGATATTCAGGATCCGGATAGACCTTCTCCATCAATCTATTGTTTGCATCCTCTTCATCCCAGCCGAGGACTGTATCTGCGTAGGAGTTCAGCCGGAAGCGTTCGAGTCGCTGATCCCAGACGACCAGCAAGACTGGAATGTTCTCGAACAATTGCTCGAGCAGCTCCTTCTGACGATCGAACTCTTCCTGAGCCTCCTGAGCCGCGGTAATGTCACGAACGACACCAGAGATCTGAATGGCCCGCCCGCCGGAGAAGAATGACTGACCGATCGCAGAGAGCCACCGCACGTGTCCGTCCCGCCGATCGATTACACGACAGACAAGCTCGAATCGTCGATCGCCGTTGGCATCCATCGTCCGGAAAAAGGTCGCGCGAACTTGTTTCTGATCGTCTGGATGCACGGCGTCGAATAGCGTCTGCAGCGTTGTGCTCTGGCGGTTTGACAAGCCCCAGAGTCGGCAGATCATGCCGTCTACCCGGATCATTCGTCGGGGAAGGTCAATGTCGAAAACGCCCAATCCGGCGGCCCTGCGGGCCAGCTCCATCCGCTGCTCCGACTCCTTGATCGAACTCGTATCGAGCGCAACGCTGACGTGCAGATCGTCGTCGGGGGCAACCCTGGCAGCTGCTCCGATATACGGGACTCGAGTGCCGTCTTCGTGAATAAAGGCACGCTCATAACGCCCGAGCTCACCGGTTCGAGTCAACTCTTCATTCGCCCTCTCAACCTCCTCACGATACTCAGGCGCCACGCTCGCTATCCAATCAATCGTTCCCGCTTCGAACTCCTCGCGTGTACGCCCCATCATCCGGAGCATCTCGGAGTTAACGTAGGTAACCTCGCCCTTGCCGTCACCTATTCCGACGCCAATCAGGTTGGCATCCGCGATCCGTCGGAACACCCGCTCGCTGCGAAGCAGATCGTGGTAGAGGGTCTCGAGCGGACGAGTAAGGCCCATTACGAGAATCGCGCGGTAGAGCAAGAAGTACGAAGCAAGGCGAAAGCCGAGCGCGACGAGCGCCAGTTGGTGAAATGGTTCAGGAAACAGCGCAAAGAGAACGAGGGAGGCGATTTTCAGGGCGATTGATCCGAGAATGAGTCGGTAGACACTCGGTTCGAGATGCGCGCGCTTCTCGAAGAGCCGAACCATCGAGAGAGCGGCGATTGCCACGACGCCGAACGTGCTTCCGATCAAAAACGGGGTTGAGTTTTCCGCTCTGAAGGCGGTGGGAAACCAACCAACAAAGATCGCTGCGATCATGACAGAAGCGGCGGCAAAAAGGGAAACCATAGTTTGAGTAAACGAGAGCTTGCGAGTAAGGAAGGTAGGCGCCGCGAAAATCGTCGCTGCG
>JBMCTC010000351.1:0-2656 GCA_048624115.1 Spirochaetota bacterium | reverse complement strand
AAATGCTCGAGCACCTTTTGCTCTCCAAGGTCGGCAAACGCCTTCTCGCCGTAGGTAACGGCCCGGCTGTCACACCAGATAATCGCGGGACGAAGGACCTGGCCCGCCTTGTCAACAATGACGAGACCGTGCATCTGATAGGAGATTCCGATCGCCTCGAGGTTTTCAAGCGCATCGCGGTGGCTCTGCTTGAGTTTCGCAACTGCCTTGCACATGTGCTCCCACCACGTGTCGGGATGCTGCTCGGCCCAGCCGACCTCCTTGGCGAACATGTCGAGCTCAGTTTCGGGTGAAGTCGCACTCGCGACCGATTTCCCGGTCGCAACCTCGAGTAGGCTCGCCTTGATCGAGCTACTTCCAACGTCGAATCCCAGCGTAAATCCAGCCATTTAACCCTCGATCAGTTTGGCCAGCGCCTGCGCCGTGTATCCGAGATGCTCGGCAACCCGTGCACCCGGTCCCGATGCGCCAAATCGGTTGAGCGCAAAGATATCGGCGGTCGAGCTTGCAAACCCCTCCCAACCTTGGCTTACGCCCACCTCAGCGGTCACGACACGTGCGCCGTGTGGAAAAAGCGAACCACGGAACGCATCGTCCTGCTCCTTGAGCCGCTCCATTGAGACAACCGAGACTACACGGACCTTTTTGCTCGAGGCGTTTGCGGCCTCGATCGCGAGGCTCACCTCGCTTCCGGTCGCAGCAACCACGACGTCCGGAGACCCGTCGGCCTCGAGGGCAACGTAGGCGCCCTGACGAGCCTTCTCCTTCCAGTCGGAGGGCTTCGCAAAGCTCAGGAGATTCTGCCGGGTAAAGATGAGTGCGGTTGGGCCGGTCGTGCGTTCGATCGCCATCTTCCACGCCTCGGCTGTCTCTTCGTCATCCGCCGGCCGAATTACCGTGAGCCCCGGGATCGATCGCAGCGCGGCTGCGTGCTCGATGGGCTGGTGAGTCGGACCGTCCTCCCCTACGAAGATCGAGTCGTGCGTGAATACGTAGATCACAGGAATGCCCATGAGGGCTGCAAGCCGAATGCTCGGTCGCATGTAGTCCGAGAAAACGAGAAAGGTCGCGCAGAACGGCCGCAGGCCACCGTAGAGCGCGATTCCGTTCGTAGCCGCCGCCATCCCGTGTTCTCGAACGCCGAAGTTGATGGTCTTCCCAGCCGGATTGCTCCTCGAGAACACGCCGTGCTGCGGAATCGAGGTGATGTTCGATCCGGCGAGATCCGCCGATCCTCCCACGAAGCAGGGAATTGCGTCTGCCAGAGCGTTGATGACTTTACCGCTCGCCTTGCGAGTTGCGTTCTTGGAGCCGATCTCCACCGACGGCATTTTCGCGACGGAAAGGTAGTCCACGCCTCCGGCATGGCACTTGTCCCACTGCTCGGCAAGCTCTGGATTTGCCGCGCGCCACGCCTTGAACATCTCGGTCCAGGCGAGATGCCGCTCGCCGAGCTCGCCCTTGCGCTTCACGAAGTACTCGCGCGCCTCGGGATGCACGTAGAACGCCTGTTCCTCAGGGATACCCAACGCCTTCCGCGTAGCAACAATCTCTTCTTCGCCCAAAGCCGCCCCGTGCACCTTCTCGGTACCCGCCATGTTTGGGCTGCCCTTTCCGATCAGCGTCTCGAGCACGATCAGCGTTGGCTTATCCGAGGTCTCTTGCGCGGTTCGTATCGCCTTTTCAATTGCCGGCATATCGTAACCGTTTGCACTGAGCACCTGCCAACCGTACGCCTCGTAGCGCTTACCGACGTCCTCGGTGAAGGTGATGTCGGTGTTTCCGTCAATAGAGATGCCGTTGTCGTCGTAAAAAACGATGAGCTTTCCCAGACCGAGATGACCGGCAAGCGAGCTCGCCTCGGAGGAGATGCCCTCCATCATGTCACCGTCGCCGGCAAGCACGTAGGTGTAGTGATCTACGATCGTATGATCGGCGGTGTTGTACATCCCCCCGGTCATCTGCTCGGCAATCGCCATTCCAACCGCGTTGGAAATACCCTGTCCAAGCGGACCGGTCGTAGTCTCTACCCCCTCGGTATGCCCGTACTCGGGGTGTCCCGGAGTTCGCGAACCCACCTGGCGGAACTGCTTGAGGTCTTCGAGCGAGAGGTTGAAGCCTGATAGATAGAGGAGCGAGTAGAGGAACATTGACCCGTGACCGGCAGACAGGACGAATCGGTCTCGATTCGGCCAGGTCGGGTCGGCCGGGTTGTAGTTCATAACCTCGCCGTACAGAAGTGCTCCGAGCTCCGCGCATCCCATCGGGAGGCCGGGGTGTCCGGAGTTGGCGGCCTGCACTGCATCCATGGAGAGCGACCGCACCGAAAGCGCTATAGCATCGATACTCTTTTGATCCATGAGCCGATCATAGCAGGTAACGTCGGACGCTTCCAGTTCGCAGACGTCCGTCCTTGCAAGGCACCACCCATACCGGCACAATCGGGGCATGAAGTTAGCAATCCTTCCCGGTGACGGGATTGGCCCAGAGGTCATGGCAGAGGCGCTCAAGGTGCTTCGTGCGGTCGGTGAGCGTTTTGAGGTCGAGCTCGAGCTACAGAATGCGCTTGTCGGCGGCGCGGCGATCGACGCGACAGGAGAGGCGCTTCCGGAAGAGACAGTACAACTCTGTCGCGAATCGGACGCGGTGCTCTTTG
>JBMCTC010000350.1:0-2666 GCA_048624115.1 Spirochaetota bacterium | reverse complement strand
CTTCCATTGGGTGCGCTGCGGACATCTCGTACGGCCCTCCGCCGATCTCGTGTGCGCACGCGCTTACAAGCGACCGGATGCTCGACTCGTTGGCCTCGAGATGAAACTGCAGCCCTACCGCGAGTGAGTCGCTCGCAAGCGGTTTCACAAAAGCCTGATTTGGGGTGATGAGCGTGCCGGCAAACCGGATGGAACCCGCCGGAAGGTCAAACGTATCCCCGTGCCAATGAAGCGGCGTAAGCCTGGTCATCCCGGCAGTGCGTGGGCGAAAAAACTCGACAAATGCCTTTGCATCGACCTCTATCGGCGCGTAACCGATCTCCCGCTGCCGCCCCGGATAGACCGGTGCATCGAGCGCGCGCGCAATCATCTGCGCTCCGAGACACACTCCGAGCGTTGGGACACCGTTCGCGAGCGCGGCTCTGACGAATCGCTCCTCGTCACGAAGCCACGGAAACGCGTCGGAGTGCCAGACACTCATGGGCCCACCCATGATTACGAGTAGGTCGATGCCATTCGGATCGGGGAGCGCATCTGCCGCCCAGAGACGAATCTGTTCGACGCGATGGCCGCGGCCATACGCCCACGTAGCAATTGAGGCAGGCCCCTCGAAGGGGACGTGCCCGAGCACGGTAACCGTCATGATGGTACGACTCTATCAGAAAACTTCTCGCAAAAAAGCCCAAAAGACCTTTTTTGTGTTGACATTTCGATTCGCTATGATAGATTTGCTGCTATCAACGTCCTAGCGACGTTCTTCGTACGTCGGCGAGGTCCCTCAGCCGTCCGGCATTGCCGGAAACTCAGTCGACCGTACATCCCACTCTCCCTTGCCTGCCTTCGGGCAGGCATTTTTGTGCCCTGAGACCTGGAGGGGTTGTGATCGAGAAAGGCGTCATTCGGAGCACAATTCGCGACAGCATCCTCGCGATGAGCGCGACCGAGCGGGCGCGTGAAGAGGCCCGTATAGCCAAAGCTATTACCGCATTCGAGCCGTGGCGGCAAGCGCGCTCGCTGCTCATCTATCAAGCACTTCCCGACGAGGTTTCGCTCTCCGAGCTCGCATCCGACGCGATTCGAGCGGGGAAGCGGCTCTACCTGCCCCGGGTTGCCGGGGAGTCGCTTGCGTTTGCCGCCTACGAGCCGGCGCGGACCGAGCTTCAACGCCACGCGTTGGGCATGGACGAGCCTACAGATTCGGGCCCGGACGCATGTTTTGATCCGTCGTCCGGGCCGTGGGTGGTGATATGCCCGGGACGAGCATTCTCACGTCGAGGCGAACGTCTTGGCAGAGGGGGCGGTTACTACGACCGTTTCTTGGTATCGCCTGCGGTGAGGAACCATCGGCCTATCGCGGTCATCGGTGTATGCTACGAGGTGCAACTAAGGTATTCTTTACCTTGTGAGGACCACGACGTCCCGATGGATTTCGTGGTCACAGGCGCGGGCGAGGTGTTCGGTGAGCACAAGGGGCCACTTGCGCACTCGACCGATTGAGCGAGAGCACAAAGGGAAGGCGGATAGAGATATGGGAGAGATTAAGAGCGCCCTCGAACTGGCACTGGAGCGCACTGCCGGTGTCGCCGGCGATAAGTCAAAGCTCGAGGCACACGAGGCTAAGCAGCGCGGAATGCGCATTGCCGGGAAGTTCCTCGAGGACCAGGGCGTCGACCTCAAGGCCGAGCTTCACAAGGAAGAGAAGCCGCAACGGCGAGCCGTGAGAGACGGCATCTTCCAGGTGCTGCTCTCTCAGCTCGCCCTTCCTGGGCAGGCGGCCGACCTTGACCGGCTGCAACCGGTGCAGAAGGGCCTCGTGAGCATCATTCGCGAGCGGGGCGTTGTCGAGGACTTGATGGGTCAGGTGAGCCAGCTCTTGCAGCAGTACCTTGACAACAAGAACCAACTAACCGAGGCGCTACGCCAGCAGTTCGAGCCGCGCATGCGGCAGAAAGAAGAGCAAATTGCGCAGCAGACGGGCCGGCGCATGAAGCTCGACCCATCGACTGATCCTGAGTTTGCCAAGGCACTCAATCAAAATATGCAGCGGCTGCAATCTCAGTACGGTGCCGTCATCCAACAGGCCAAAGAGCAACTACAATCGCTCTACGACCGGGGGTAGGAAACGATCATGTCTGCAGAGACGAATCTCAAGCGTGGCGAGCGTCGTAACGTAACTGTTCTCTTTGCGGACATGAAGGGTTTCACCGGGCTCTCCGAGCAAATGGACCCCGAAGAGATGGACGCGCTTATGAGTCGCGTCTTTGGGATCTACGAGTCAATTATCAAGAGCTACGGGGGCACGGTCGAGAAATACATCGGCGACGCGCTGGTAGCCGTCTTTGGTGTTCCGGAGCTGCACGAAGATGATGCTTCGCGGGCCGTCAACGCCTCGCTTGATTTTCTCGAGCAGATCGATGCGCTCAACCGTCGCGGATCCCACCGTCGCGATATTGAGTTTCGCGTTGGCATCCACACCGGACTGATCACCACCGGAAAACGAGGTGAACACGAGGTCGTTACCGGCCACGCGATGGCTGTGGCAAGTCGTCTTCAGTCCGGCGCGGACCCTGGCACGATACTCGTCTCGGAGGCAACCCGCCGTAACGTGGCGCACGACTTCACCTTTGGCCCGGGGCGGCAGGTAGAAGTTCGCGGCGAGGCGGAGG
>JBMCTC010000349.1:0-2667 GCA_048624115.1 Spirochaetota bacterium | reverse complement strand
CCAGTACGCTCTCGGCGATCTACGGTTCGCTTTTCCCCAAGGTGTGTGACACGATCCAAGCGAACGGGGTAGCTTAACTGGGACTGACCATCTCAATCGAAATCGGTCGCTCGCCTGGGTTGATGGCCTGCCGCGGCATCGCAAACGATATATCGTTTTCTTTGAACACCCGCAGGATGTCTGCAAAGATCTCCGACTTCACGGCCAAGAAATCGCTCTTCTGAAACCAGACGCCAAAGAGCACCGACCAGCCGTAGTCGAGAAAGTCGCGCGGCAAAAGGATCGGCGCCGGCTCCTGAAGGACCAGTTTGCTCTGTTGTGCGACCTCGCGTAACAGCACAAAGGCGCGGTCGGGTTCTACCGAGAACGGCAGCGTGAACTTGAAGTCCATCCGGCGGATCGGAAAGCGGGTGATGTTGGTGAGCTCCGCGGTCGCGATCTTCTCGTTCGGGATGCGAACGAGGAGATTGTCAAAGGTGCGCAGCTTCACCGAGAGTAGGTCAATGGAGTAGAGGATGCCAACGGTCTCCCCAACCTTGATGACATCGCCAACGGCAAACGGCTTCTCGCTCACCAGGAAAAGACCGCTGATGATGTTCGAGAGGCTCGCCTGACTTGCAATACCAATGGCAATACCGACAATACCGGCTGCGCCGAGAATTGGGAGAAGATTCACTCCGAGGCGTAGCAGCACGACTGAGAAAATCAGCCCGAGACCGATCCAGCTGATGGTTCTCGTGATCAACTTGACCGACCGGGCCGTGGCTCGTTTTCGGACAATGCGACGGACAATAAAGACAACAATGCGAAGGATGAGGAATCCACCAAGAGCAATGAGGAGCGCCTCTGCCACCGAGATGAGGTTCTCGGTCGATAGGAGCGCTTGGAAGTCGATTTGTTCAAAAGGATTTGTCATGGTTGGTCTCTCGTTTGTCTTAGAAGCCCGTGATCTCTCTGATCAGGGTGAACGAGCGTCTGAAGATATTCGAATCCGGAGCAATCCGCGGCTCGCTTACCTCTACCGGGTGCTTTGCCCGCTCCGGTGGGTCGGGACGAAAAGTCAGATCGCTGATCTGGTCGGCCCCGGTAAAGGTCACCTTGAGCTCATTTGTCCAGAGCTGACCGCTGCCGGCGAAGAGTCGCATGCTCTCCACATGGACGCAAATCCGCTCAAACCTGAGTCGCTCCTTGCTCTGATTCTGCACCGTCACCTCGCACACGGCGTTGCTATCATCGTGATCGGAAGCAACCTCGCGCATGAGGCGCGACTCGAGCGAGTAGCAGAGCTCCCCCTCCACCGGGTCGCCAAACCACGTGGACTGTAGCTTGTGCGTCGGCATCTCCTCGATGAGTTGCGTCTTTCCGCGAGCGGTCGAAAGAAAGCGCGCCCAGATTGGCACGTGAAAGTAGAACCTACCCCAGCGACCCGGCAGGATCACGATCGGACTCTCGGGACGCACAACGACCGGCCTATCGGGCAGCGCAGGTCTGATCTCGATCGCATCGTCCTGCACCGTCACGTATCGACTCCAGGCCAGATCGTCTACACATCGTACCTGCTCATCGTAGGCCGAAGCGAGCTCCCACTCGTCGCTATTCATCCGAGCATAGACCGTTAAGTCGCCGATGCGGCGGTCTATGCATTCGTCGCCCATATTCTTCAGGGCTCCCCACGTCGTACTCATTCCTTCTACTATAGCAGAGAAGCGACCCTCGCTACAGTCGCAGCGCGGGCACTCCCGGCGGCGGCCCTCGTGCACAAGAAAGACCACGCAGGCAAGAAGAAACAGCCCGCGGCCTCCAAACGATATCCAGTCGCCTGCCCTGATATTGGGTATGCCGTAGAGAATGGCGCAGCAAATGAAGAGGATCCATCCGGCTCTTGGGAGAGGGGTCGGTGATCGCATAGCTTTGAAAACCACGGTACCGCGTCGGCGGATTGCCGGGCAACAGGCTACGCGTGGCCACGCGCTTTGCTCGGCCTCGTCTCATCCAGTATTCTGAAGCCCAAACGGAGGCCTGATGGACGCACAACCATCCGACGGCACGGAGCGTTCGATTCGCGAGCGGATAAAGAAACTCCTGGCGCTTGCCGAGTCTGACTACGAACACGAGGCAGAGAGCGCGCTTCTCAAGGCGCAGGAGCTAATGGGCATGCACGGGCTCTCGGCAGAGTCGGTCGCGGCACCCGAGCAGGGAGAAGCTCAGAAGCGAGAAGTCGCGACCGAGAGCGTAGGATGGTCGGGCCGTTTGCCGTTCTGGCAAAAGCAGCTTGCCCTCGTCATTGCCGAGAACTTTCGTTGTCACGTCTACACCGATATCGATGAGTTTGGAGCAGACTCGCTCCGATGTTTCAAGCTCATCGGCCTCTCAGACGATGTCGAAGTTGCCGCCGACGTCCTGGCATTTGGCTTTTGTTACGCCGAAATGTCGTGGCAGCGTTTCCGAAAGAACGTTCGTTCTCCCGACCGTTACACGACCAACCGCGTCAAGGAGGACTACTTTGCCGGATTCATTAAAGGCCTGCGCGAGAAGTTCGCAGAGCAAGTGAGCGAAAAGGGACTCATGATCATCAAGGATCAGTTGGTGGAGGAGTCGTACGCGGATCTGAAGCTACGCACGAGTTACGTGCACACGCGGGGCGGCGCCGGCAGCAGATACGCCTGG
>JBMCTC010000348.1:0-2676 GCA_048624115.1 Spirochaetota bacterium | reverse complement strand
GCTAAATCAATGTCTCTTGAGGCATAACCTCCCCAGGCTATGTTCCAGCTTGCTTTCCAAACTGACCCTAACCCTCTATCCTCGAAGGAGTAGGGAGCAACGATGAACCAAGAACTAAACACGGGATACTCGATACCGGCGGTCGGGCTCGGCACGTGGCGAGCTAAAGGTGACGAGGTGTACAACGCCGTCAAAAAGGCCCTCGATGTCGGATACCGGCACATCGATTCGGCGGTCGCGTACCGGAATGAAGAACAGGTCGGCAAAGGGATCGCGGACTCGAGCGTTGAGCGGAGCGAGATCTTCCTCACGACGAAAATCTGGAACGTGGCGCATGACCATAAGGCAGCGGCCGAGCAAATCGATCAATCGCTCAAGAACTTCCAGACCGACTACATCGACCTCGTTCTCATTCACTGGCCCTTTACCTACGAGCGCAACGCGGCGGTGTGGCGCGCGATGGAAGAGGCTGTGGCCTCGGGGAAGATCCGTTCGATCGGAGTGTCGAACTTCCACATTCACCACATTAACGCCTTGCTCGAGAACGCGGAGATTCTCCCGGCGGTAAATCAGGTCGAGTGCCACGTTGGATTGCAGAACACGCGACTAAAGGAGTACCTCGACGCGAAGGGCATGATTCTTGAGGCGTACGCACCGTTCAAGAGCGACAAGGTGCACGAGGTCCTCGAAAACGAAACGCTGCAAGCGATTGGCTCTACGCACGGCAAGACTCCGACCCAGGTGACGGTGAGGTGGCTGATGCAGAGAGGTATTGTCGCCCTTCCCAAGTCGGTAACGCCCTCTCGGATCGACGAAAATTTCCAGGTTTTTGACTTCGAGCTCTCGGCTGACGAGATGCACAAGATCAGGAAGCTCAACGGCGCACAGAAGCTTTTTCCAGAGCCCGACAATGTAGATTTTGGATTTGTGAGCCTTTAGGTTTTTCACGGCTGGTATCTAGGGGAGATTTTTGTTAGGATTGTGTTTGAGTTGGGTACCATGTCGCGTCCGACTATTCGCAAACTATCCTTTGTCACGCTCTGCCTGCTCGGTATCGCAGTGAGCGACCGGCGAGTCTAGCCATGGAGTCGAAGCGCATACTTATTGTCGAGGACGAAGCGCTCATCGCATTGGCGCTGCAGGCTCAGCTCGAGGAGCTCGGCTTTACCATTGTCGGAATCGCTGCTACCGGAGAAGGAGCCGTCGAAGCCGCCGCGGCAAAAGAACCCGACGTCATTCTCATGGACATTCTTCTCGCAGGAACAATGACGGGCGTAGAGGCGGCTCGTACGATTCGCTCACAGAGTCCGGCGTCGGTCGTCTTCACTACCGGTTACAGCGACCCAGACATTCGAGCGCAAGCCCTCGCGCAGGAGCCGCTGGGCTATGTGACCAAACCGGTGACCATCGAGAAGCTACGGCCGATCTTCGAGAGCCTGCCGCCGTTACCTACCCCGCCTCGATAGGCGTGCGCCTCGCTACACCTCGCGCTCGAAGAACCCCGGCAGCGTAACCGGGAGCTTGCCCTTTGCCTCGAGCTCGCCAAGCCACACCTTCACAACAGCCCTCTGCGAGGATGGCGTGTTGCTGTAGGTCATAACGAAGTTATGACAGTACGGCATCTCGTAGAGTTTGTACGGGTCGCCGAACGAGGTAAAGACTACCGAGGCGTGCTCGTGCCAGAAGGAGTTCCAGAGGCTCTGCACGGCTTTTCCCATAAAGCGCGTGGTGCCGTAGACCGGCATGATATGGAGGTTGATGAAAACTGCATCGAACTCAGACGCGCGCTTGTTCATCTCGGCACTGCTTGGATTGTCGAGGTGCGTTACTTCAAGGCCTCGGGCTCGAAGCTCTTCGTCCACAACACTCAGTTCTTTGATGTAGCCTCGAGTATCTTCTCCAATACGGAGCGTCACCGTCGCGACTTTCGCGCCCGACTCGAGCTTGAGCGGCAACACGCTGCCCTCGTTTCGAACAATCGACACCGATTGCTCGCCGATCTGATCGGCCCAGAGTTGGAAGTCCGCCTTGGTCTCCTTTGCCTCAGGCGGCTCCTTGCCGTCGAGTAGCCCCAGCCACGCCTTCATGCCGAGCACGTTTTTGACCGCAATCGAGAGCTGCTTCTCGCTCAGCTTGCCCTCGTCCATCGCACGCTTGATCTCTTCTACATCCCGATCTACATCGGGCCAGAGAATCATATCGCTTCCCGTCTCGATGTTTGCGGCAAGCCGGTCACGATACCCGGCGAACCCCGAGAATCCGATCATAACGATTGCATCAGATACAACGAGGCCCCGGAAGCCGAGCTGATTTCGAAGCAGCTCGATTTGGATTGGCGCACTCAAGGTAGCTGGAGGGGGCCCGAGGTAGTTCTTTGCCGGATCGATCCACGGTAGGGCGATGTGACCGCTCATCACTGCAGCGGCCTCTCCTACGACGTTCTTCCACACGTAACCAAAGCTCTCGTACCACTCCTCCTTGGAGAGGGGGTTAATCGAGGTGCAGACGTGGGAGTCGCGATCGTCCACGCCGTCGCCCGGAAAGTGCTTAGCAGTTGCCGCCATGCGGTTCTCGCGCTGAACGCCGCGGATAAACGCCTGCGAGATACGAAGGACGTGCTCCTTTCCCTCGCCAAAGGTGCGCGTGTGCATCATCGAGTTATCTTTGTTTATCGAC
>JBMCTC010000347.1:0-2688 GCA_048624115.1 Spirochaetota bacterium | reverse complement strand
AGCGTGTGAACGAGCGCAGGGTCGACGGCATGAGCAATCCGCTTGACGTGCAGCCTAACTCCGAGCGGGCAAAGCGCATGCTCGTGAGCGCGCTCAAGTCGAGGAATCTCTACCGCGTCGGTATTGCCCTGCACACGTACGCCGACACGTGGGCGCACCAAAACTTCAGCGGCAAGAACGAGGCGTGGAACGAGCTCGACCCAAGTTCGCCGCTGCCGGCGATTGGTCACGCGCAGGCGAAGCGCGATCCGGACGGACTCGACGTGGCGTGGAGCGATCCGCGCCTAAACCCACCCCACGATGTGGTGAACAACCGCGAGCGTTTTTTGCAGGCGGCCGGCCGCATCTATCGCTACCTCGCCACCTACAACCGTCGCAGCTTTGACGACGAGGCGTTTGTGCTCGCGCGTCTCGACGAGATCATCGGGCCGCCGAGCACGGCACGCGAGACGCGCGTGGCGGATTTTGTGATCGAGTGCTCGATGGAGCGCTACTCGCGGCGGCTGTGGCGCGACGAGGCGTTTACGCCCAAGCGTGGCTGGGGCGGCTTCGGAGCGATGGTCGATCTCGAGTCGACCATTGACAAGCTGCATTGGCTCAAGGATGAGCTGTTGCACAAGACAAAGATCGTCCGCCGGGAACCGGTGCAGGCCACCGAGCGCTTCTTTTCGTCTCACCTCTACAAATGGGATCTTGCGGCAAAGGAGCAGCGAGCAGCGTGTTTGGCCCAGTTGGCGGACTTACGATGATGCCGGACCGGCGGTGTGCTCCCGCAGAAGTTGATTGTACGGGCGATCCTCGATCCGATTCATGTCAACTGGGAGTGATTCGAAGACCGACTTGATCCGGTCGGCGGCTTCCTTGTGCAGCGACTCGTTCTGATCGATGTGAACGAACTCGATCTCGAGGAAGCAGCCGAGTCCTTCGATCTCTACGAGTTCTACGTGCAGGTCGTGGTCGGTAAAGCTCAGGCCGTGCTTTACCTTCGAGATGTCGCTCTCGAATCCGAGATGATGGGCAAAAGAGACAAATGCGCTCGCGTTGTCCACGCGGAACTCTTGCTCATTGTTGAACTCGAATCCGTCTCGAATGGTCTTGGTCTTGAAGGTCACTGTCGATGTGGACCCATCTTCGCGCAATCGAAAGGTCGGACCACCGGGAGGTGCATTGTCCGGATCGGTAGACCTGAAGTAGCGATCCCGCTTGGTAAACGACCGATTAAACGTGAATCGCGTTCGAAGCTGCTTCTCGAGCTTGCCCCAGTCATCTACCCACGCTTTCATCTCGGTCTCGTACGCCATTAGCCAAACACCACCGTTTTGTTGCCAAGCGCCATGACTCGATGCTCGAGGTGCAGCTTCACGGCTCGCGAGAGAACCAGCCGCTCGAGATCGCGTCCCTTTTGGATCATGCTCTTGATCGAGTCGCGGTGCGTGACGCGGGCGACGTCCTGTTCGATGATCGGCCCCTCGTCAAGGTTGTCGGTGACGTAGTGGCTTGTCGCTCCGATGATCTTTACACCCCGCTCATACGCTTGATGATACGGCTTTGCACCGACGAATGCAGGGAGAAAGCTGTGATGGATGTTGATGATTTTGTTTGGGTAGGTCGATACAAAGCGCGGGCTCAGAATTTGCATGTAGCGCGCGAGCACCACCAGGTCGATCTCGTGATCAGCCAGGAGCGCGAGCTGCGCCTTCTCCGCCTCCTCCTTGCGTCCCTTCGTGACCGGGACGTGGTGAAAGGTGACGTCAAAGAGCTCTGCGACGGGTCGAAGCGCGTCGTGATTGCTGATTATCAGCCTGATGTCGGCGTGCGTCTCTCCTTCCCTATTGCGCAACAAGAGGTCGTAGAGGCAGTGATCGTACTGGCTCACCAGAATTGCCATCCGCGTGCGTCGCGAGCTGAACTCGATGCGATAGCTCATCGAGAATTTGAGCGCGATCGGCTCAAATGCCTGGGAGATCTTTTCTTCGGGAAGCGTAAAACTCGTGATGTCCCACTCGATCCGCATCAAAAAGGTCGAGCTGACCGGGTCGTTGTGCTGACTCGAGTCGATGATGTTGCCACCATACGTAAAGATGAAATGCGAGACCTCTGCTACGATCCCGGGCTTGTCGGGCGACCAGAGGAGTAGTATTGCACGTCGTTCAGCTGGTTGCGTGGCCATTGTATGCGGGCAGTATACTGAACCGGCCACCCCCGGAAAAGCATGCGATTCACCCGCGCGTGGAATATACTGGTAACACAACCGCCGCCGGTTGGTGTTCTAAGAATGAACTCGTATGGAGGATGATATGAGAAACCGAAGAACAATGGCAAAAATCGCTGTCACACTCGTGGCAACAGCTTTCCTGTTGAGTAGCTGTATAATCATTCTGCCTTGGCTCGAGGGCGAAGCGGATCTTACGCTCGAGCTGACCTGGTCGGGCGATGAGGATCTGGACCTCTATTTGACGTATCCGGATGTTGATACGACGGTTGACACAACTGACCCAGACTATCTTTCTGTGCTCGATGCATACCAGCCCGACCCCTTTGGTCCGGCTAACGCCGGGTTCTATCCGGAAGACGTTGCGAGCATCAGTTCGACGCTGCGGGACCACGTCTACGAGGAGCGCACCCAGAGTGCCGACGGCGATGTGGTATGGCAGAACTACGGCGATGGCGACAACCGCGAGGTCATAA
>JBMCTC010000346.1:0-2688 GCA_048624115.1 Spirochaetota bacterium | reverse complement strand
GAGTTCGGCGGCTTTCTCGGATTGGCTGAGGGCCTTCCTGCGTTTCTCGGCGGAGTACTCCTTACGTTCACCCTCGGCCCGCTCTCAGAGGAGATCGGCTGGCGCGGCTTTGCGCTTCCGCATTTGCAGTCACGTAGAGGTCCGGTAGCAGCGACCCTGATCGTGGGTTTGACATGGTGGGCATGGCACATTCCGCTCTTCTTCATGGAGGGAACGCTTCACGCGACACAAGGCGTGCTGTCGGCGTTTTCTGTCGGTTACCTGATTACCGTCTTGAGCTACGCAGTGTTCTTCACCTGGCTGTACAACCAGACTCGAAAGAGCATCTGGATCGCGATCATCGCCCACTTCTCGATCAACATGATGATTTCAGGCGCATCGCCGTTTGACGGAACCGTGTTCGCGATTCTGTCGTTCGTGCTGCTCGGCGTTGCGTTGCTGCTGATCCTCGTAGAGCGGAGGCTCGGCTATGTGGGAGCTAACGCGGAGTCGTAGTCGGAGCGTGAGGGCGAGTATCTCGAAGGAGCTCAGCGCCGAGAGGCCTCGAATCAGGTTCAGTGCATTGAAGCGCACACGGATCCGCTCCCAGTTCACGGTATCAGCGGGCTCGTCTCCTGCTGTAACCTCGTCGTGGATCGTGAAGTAAAGCTTCATCGGTGCTACGAAGACAACGGCAACGAAGACGACTTCAGCTGTTCCGAGCGCACCGCCGGATGTACTCGTCCACCATGCTTATGAACTCATCGATGCTTACACCGTTCTACTGTCGATCTCAAATCATCTGAACTGTCACGAACCCTGCGGCTGTAGGCAATCAGCAGCGCCAATCGGGGCGTAGAGAGTAGCGAGAACACCTTCTCACCAGGAGGCCCGCTACCCGATGACCCGTCCCCCCTTCTGTCCCAACAAGGAGTGCGAATGTCACATCGACCCGCACTCGCCGCAGGCCGATACGCTGTCCACGCGACGGTGGTACAAGCGAAACGGCAGCTACCCGACCCTCGTCCGTGGCGATGTGATCAGGTTCAAGTGTCGCGTCTGCGGCTGTGGATTCAGCGAGCAGACCTTCTCGCTCGACTACTTTGTGAAGCGCATCATCGACTACCCGACGGTGCAGATGCACGTGTGCTCGTGCAGCGGCATCCGAGCAGCCGCGAGAGCGCTTGGCTGCTCGTGCGACTCGGTGTCAAACCGCATCTCACGCCTGGCGCGGCAGTGCATCTCCGCCCACTCGAGGCTCGTCGCCGAGACCGAGCTTGACGAGGATCAGGCGGCCGACGGCTTTCAGAGCTTCGCGGTCAGTCAGTACTTCCCGAACAACATCCACCTGCTGGTGGGCTCGGCCTCGCAGCTGGTGAGCTTCTGCGACTACGTGCCGCTGCGGCGAAGCGGACGGATGACGCCTACCCAGAGCCGAATGCGAGCGGCACTCGATGAGCTCTATCGTGCTCCTGCACAGGCACTTACCGACTCGTTCTCCGGGCTCCTCGATCACCTGCACCGTCGCCACGCTTCAAGTGCTCACCGACCACTGCTGCTGGACACCGACTGCAAACTCGAGTACGTCACCGCGCTCAGCGCTCACCGCGGGCTCACCGAAGCGACGAAACGCGGCGAGTTCAGCCACCGGCGCACCGAGTCCCGAGCGATCCGCGACCGGCGCAACCCGCTGTTCCCGGTGAACTACATCGACCGCGAGCTGCGCAAGGATCTCGCCGAGCACGTACGGGAGACGGTGCGCTTCGCTCGCAACGTCAACCACTCGATGGAGCGGCTTTGGACCCATCTGTTCGCCCATAACGTTTACAAGCGCTTCCGGATCAACGACCCGGTGGCCGTTGAGCGCACCCATGCCGAGGAGGCGGGGGCGAGCGAGGCGATCCTCAGCAAGGCCACGCAATCGCTGTACACCGTGCGGCGGTTTCTCTCCTTCGAGACACTCGAGCCTGCCGCCGAGCGGGTATGGCGACGCGAGCACCGCACGCCGCTGAAGGGCATCGTGAAGGGGGCGTTGCGGCTGATCCGCAAGCAGGCATCGAAGGGGGATGTGGATCTCGAGTGGGTGCGGGAGAAGCTCGAGGTGGAACAGCTGATGCGGGATGTGAGGCAATACCTTCCTCGGTATGCACTTGCGTGAGATTCGGCATCAGGGTTCGTGACAGTTTGCATGGCTAGAGGTGAAAGACCTTCCTGTACTCCGCGTGGCGCTCCCGGAGGCGTCGGTTGATGAAGAGGATCAGGAAGAACACCGAGAGCGTGCAGGCGAATGCTATCAGCGACCAGCTCACGAGCAGCTCGTCGAAGAGCGCGAGGTTCAGAATGAACTCGAGGCCCACGACGAAGAACCCGGAGGCGAGGAAGGCGACCGCGATCGCCTGCAGAGGTCTGAGCTTCAGCCTGGCGATCGCCGCCGCTGCGACGCCCGAGACGAGCGCGAGGAGGAGCGTCACCGGCAGCGCGATCGAGAGGAACCAGGTCGCCTCAGGCAGTACGACGTCGAGCAGGAGAAGGAACCCCGCGACCACGCCGGTCTCCACTACGAGCAGGAGGATCGGCACGCGGTGGAACCCGATGATCGCGATCATCGCCAGGTAGAAGAACCCGATCGCGAGGAGCGGGACGACTGACCACTCGAGCGTGAAGCCGAACGCGAAGTCCGCGGCGAAGATCACGATCGCCGCGGTAAAT
>JBMCTC010000345.1:0-2696 GCA_048624115.1 Spirochaetota bacterium | reverse complement strand
GCAGTCGGCTATCGTTACCAGACCGAAGTTGCGGGCTGAACTCCTACCCTTCCCGCTCCCGCCACTCTATCCCCAAACGCTCGCGCGCGGCCTTTCGGAATGCCGGGCCTTGGAGCCCCAGCATTCGTGCCGCCTGTTCGGCGTTGCCGCCGCTTCGCTCGAGCGCCTGCAGGTAGTACTCCTTCTCCGTGTTGTGAAGGACGGCACGCAGGTCGAGTCCCTCGTCAGGCAACTCGGCAGAAACGAGCGAGTCTGAAGAGCCTACATCAAAGTGCTTCTTTACGGTCCGCGGCAGGAGTTCTGGTCCAATGTGATCGGAGTTTCCCATCGCGAGCATCGCGTCAACTGCGTTTTTGAGCTCTCGCACGTTACCCGGCCACGGATACTCGCTGAGATACTGGACTACCTCTTCAGAGAGTCCCTTTGCCTCGCCGTATCTCTCGTTCCAGATAGAGATAAAGTGCGAAAGCAACATCGGTATGTCGTCCGGCCGCTCCCGAAGAGCCGGGATGTAAACGGTGACCGCAGCGAGCCGCTCGTGCAGATCGCGGCGGAAGCTCCCGTCCGCTATCTGCTGTTCCAGGTCGCGGTTCGTGGCCGCCAGAATCCGTACATCTACCTGTACCTCAGTGTCCGAGCCAACGGGGGTAACCGTCTGATTTTCGATGACGCGCAAGAGCTTTGCCTGCGCGTATGCCGGTAGGTCGCCGACCTCGTCAAGGAAGATCGTGCCGCCATCGGCGGCGCGGAACTGCCCGAGCCTGGAACGCTCTGCCCCGGTGAACGCACCCTTTTCGTGGCCAAAGAGCTCGCTCTCGGTGAGCCCCGCGGAAATGGCGGCGCAGTTCACGGCGACGAACGGCGCGTTCGAGCGCCCGCTCTCCTCGTGAATAAGGCGCGCAACGAGCTCCTTGCCGGTTCCGGTCTCTCCCCGGATCATGACCGTCATGTCGTAGCGCGCGTAGTTCCTTGCGTGCTCGAGCGCATTCAGAAGTGCGGGGCTTTGCCCCACAATGGTCGTGCGCCAGCTTCGGATCCACTGCGGGACGTCGGCTCTTGGCGGGCTCGGTGCACGCGCGGAGGAGCGACCACCGGCCTCCGGCTGAGAGACGCCCAAGGGGGGAGAGGTGTACCTCGGTATGCCAGGAAAGAGCTCCGGCCCCCCATCAACCTGGCGGACCTTGTAGGCTCCTCCAGCGAACCGAGCCGGGATCCCTTGAAGGAGCGTCGCACGCAGGCGCCCGCTTGCCACAAGCAGGAACCACGCGGTCTGCATCTGCGGAGTCCCGGGATCGAGGAGCACCGAGACTCCCGACTGCTGATGAGCAATGGAGTTATGCAGGCTCTCGAGCGCGCCGGAGAGCTCCCGATAGATCTCTGCGTGGTCGATGGGAGAGGAGAGTTCGATAGTGACGAACTTGAACGCGGCCGTGAGACCCAGCTCTCTCGCGGCACGTTCCACGTCGCGGCCACGCTCGATGTAGTCGGAACCCGTGCAGAAGAGAATCACCCGAGAGAACGCCCTCGATCGGAGTAACGAGAGAATGGGCCCCGTCTCTTCCTCGACCGCTGCGTCTGCGCCCGGTGGGAACGGATCACGATTGCCTACGAATGTCAGCAGTATCTCTTGCATGCGAACCTCAACTATAGCATTGCATCAACTACCGTGCCATCCGAAACTCCGGCTCGATTCGACCCCAAAGTACAGGATGAGCGAAACGCAAGTTACGTGCGGTCGAACACCACAGTTACGGACGGTGGTATAGACGCCGGAGACACATGCATTCAGAGGCTCCTGGGCCCGAACTTCTGCTTGGCATGTCGATTGCTACCTGACGAGTGTGTCAAACCGAGTAGCCGAACACGCATCGCTCACAACTGGTTCAGTCGTCCGAATCCTCTACGTCAATGGGTCCGGCCAAACCTCCGAACGTAGCATCAGTGTGAAGGGCCGCTTCACGAGCAGGGAGGGCGTTACCTATCTGCGAGCCTTTTGTCACCTCCGGCAAGAGGAGCGTGTGTTTCGAACCGATCGTGTGCTGGGGATCCTGGACGAGCAGACGGAGCACGCCGCCACACGCGATGTCCCAGAACGGGACCCTGTCTTCCGCACGCCCCTTCACGGGTATCCGATGAACACGTGCCCAGCGCAAACCGAACCAGCGCGGAACGAGGCCAATAGACCTGTGAAACGGCGTGTGCGAAGGGGGTTCTTTGGACAACTGATCGTGCTTGCTGTACTCACGTTTGCGGTTCTGCTGGCGGTGGAGGATAGGTTTCCGAACATAACAATCCGAGATCGGCTTTTGCCACCGACTCGAACGGCCCGCTCCGCAGCATCGACAGCCACGCACGAACCATCCTCGAAGCGAGAAGAGCCACCTGTCGTTCCACCCGACGCGACGTGGTACGACACCTACCGCGGGCATCAGTTCAAAGCTGATCGTGTGTCGGGCAGAGTCAGCTACACCCACTTGCAAACCGGAGTTCGCTTTGCGGACGCGCACTCACTTCGAGTTACGGTAAACGAGTCGATCCTCGGCGCAGCCTGGAGTATCGAGAGTCCCGACCTCACACGCATGTTTGGAGACGCCGACTCGAACCGCGACGGCTGGCTCAGCTGGGGCGAGATCAAGCAGTTCCAACGATGGCTCTGGAACACCTATCGCTACCTCTCGAATGCCAAAGCCCTGACC
>JBMCTC010000344.1:0-2737 GCA_048624115.1 Spirochaetota bacterium | reverse complement strand
CGAGAGAAAGCCTACGCATTTGAGTCCCGGCGTGAGATGGACGAGAAACTGCAAGAGCTCATTCGGGGTCGTGTCGAAGCGGGCTACAAGGTTCTGTACAGCTTCTTTCGAAACCGAGAGTACGACAGCCTCAAACCCGCCCTTACTCGCTCAGCCGCGTCTTAGATCCGCTCGCAGAGCGTAGATCACTTACAAAGATGATCATCTTCTCGATGAGCGAGACTATCGCGATAACCGCCGTAACGTATTGTAGGAGCGTGAGGAACACCGAGAACCAGCGCGGAAGGTCCTCTATCAATCCGATCAGTGATACCGCAAAGAGCGTCATAATCGCGAACACGCTCGCCTTTCCCAAAAAACTCGTGCGAAAGGTGAGTGATCGGCCACGCACCAAGAAGAGTGTGATCTGGCCGAGCCATTGCAGGACAAGCCGCGCGAGAATCACGAGAAACAGCCAGAGCTGAAGCAGCTTGTAGTTTACCAGGGCAATCGACACAATAAAGAGAACCGTGTAGTCACTCGAGCTGTCGAGGTACTTTCCGATTTGAGTCACCGATCCGGTTCGTCGCGAGATTTGGCCATCGAGCAGATCGGTGAGAAAGACAATCGCGGTTAGTGGGACAACGACCGGGCCAACGGGGTAGGTATCCGCGAGGAGCACGAGCCACAGGAGCGTCGGTGACGAGCTGAGCCGAATCATCGACAGCACATTGGCGACGTTTACTCGTTGGAGTTGCCTCCCGCTCTCGTCCGTAAAGAGATAGGAGAGGCGCGCGAGGGAAGCGGCGATTACCACGTGCCAGATCGGCAGCGCGACCAGGAACCACCGGCGCTCGAGCAGCGAAAACTGGTAGACAGTCGAGACGAACAGCGCCACCGCGATCTGAACGAGCAAGAGCACTGCGGTCGTGAGCCATATTCGGCCCACGATGGGCGAGTCGGTCATGTCTCATCTTCGCAACGCTTCTTTACTCTGTCAATTGGCTAACAGACCCTGGACTCGGTGCAGTTGACACGAAGCGGCGACCCTGCGAGCATGGGTGCGTGACGCGCTCCCAAACAGCAAATGCCCTCAGCTCCTCTCGATTTGTGCTCTCGCCAATATTCGTCGTACTCTTCGTTCTTGCTCGCACACACGCGAACGCGGCGCTCTGGCTCTTGATTGGCGCCCTGGTCGTTTTCGCGCTAATCGAGATAAGCGACGTGCTTGACGGTATGGTCGCGCGGTCGAGCAATACGGTCAGCGACATCGGCAAGATCCTCGATCCTTTTGCCGACGTCGTATCGAAGGCTACCTACTTCACCTGCCTACTCACCGTGGAGATCGTTCCGTTGTGGTTTTTTCTCATCTTCCTGTATCGTGAGTTCGGCATTATCCTCGTTAGGCTGATACTGATCTCTACGGGCACGGCGCTTGCCGCCCGGTCTCTCGGGAAAATCAAAACCTGGTTCTACGGGCTCAGCGCGCTCGTCGGTTTTTCGATCTACGCTCTTCGGATTCTCGGCAGTTCCCGCGGTTGGTCGTTCCCATGGCTCGACTCCTCCTGGCTATCGATCGGATACAGTGTTCTCCTGATCATCACCGCCCTCCTCGCCGTGGGTTCGTTTAGTGAGTACCTCGTCCTCTTTGCCCGTCAGCGCAAGAAGTCTTCGTGAGACCAGTGCAGGAGATCGATCCCGATCTCGCACGACAGGTTGATGTTTTCCTCACCGATATCGATGACACGCTAACGACAGACGGTCGACTCCCCAAGCATGCGTACGCGGCGCTCTGGGATCTTCACGACGCGGGTATTTCGGTTGTGCCGGTCACCGGAAGGCCGGCCGGTTGGTGCGACCTGATCTCGCGCCAATGGCCGGTTGCCGGAGTTATTGGCGAGAACGGCGCCTTCGTAATGGCGATGCACGGCAAGCACCAGCGCACAACGTACAACCCAGTGGCGCCGGAACCATCGCAGAACGCCAAGCGACTGGACGCTATCGCCTCCGAGCTGTTCGAGCGGATTCCCGGCACGCGATATGCGAAGGATCAGTTCGCTCGGCTCTTTGACGTAGCGATCGATTTCCGAGAGGAACCACCCCTTCTCGGGTACGATGTGGCAGATGAGATCCGCATGCATTTTGAGTCGCATGGGGCGCAGGCGAAGGTCAGCAGCATTCACGTGAACGCTTGGTTCGGAGCGTATGACAAGCGCTCGATGGCCGCTCACTATCTTAGGGAGCGATTTGACCTCGATCTCGAGCTGCCGTCTCACAACGCTCGTAGCCTCTTCGTCGGAGACTCGCCGAACGACGAGCCGATGTTCGAGACGTTCCGGAATACGGTCGGTGTAGCGAATATCGTCGCGTTCTCTCCTCAACTTCAGCACCCGCCGCGTTTTGTTACCTCGAACCCCGGCGCCGAGGGTTTCGCCGAACTCGTCGAGGTGCTTCTGCACCAGCGCTCTTGAACCAGCGAAAATATCAATTCCGTTCTCTTGACGCACGCCGCATTGGGCGCTATATTCCCGTTCACGCTGCTACCGAGCAGCGCGCAATGCACTTCAAGTCGTTGAACAGATTGCCGAATAATTATTGACAGGCAAGCAACCTTGTGGTATATTTCCAGTCCGCTCAAATAGTATGAGCGGCAGGGCAAGGGGCGAAAGCTTCGCGCCTGCAGCGCTTGATTGGGCTGCGAACTGATCTTTGTCATTTATTAGGGAAGGGAAGAAAGAATAAACCGCTAGAGGTTGGT
>JBMCTC010000343.1:0-2787 GCA_048624115.1 Spirochaetota bacterium | reverse complement strand
GACCGCTCACCGAGCTTGCCATACGTCACGCTCTCTTCGGAGAGGTTGCGCAGCGCCGGCTGTGCGGCGTAGTCGGCAGAAATGGTGTCCCGGTACTCTCTGAGCGTACCAACCTCTCGGTGTTGTTTCATACACAAAGGATACGCCTTGAAGAGCCAAATTGACAGTGCCCATGTTGGCTAGATCTCCCTGCACTGGTAAATTTCGAACATGATCGAGACTCCAACGGTTCGATACCCCCTTTCCCACCCTCCTCGGCTCATTCGCGTTGGTCGCGGGCGCGTGGCAGGCGATGGGGAGTTCCGCTACGAGAGTTCGGAGTACTGGGCGCTCCACCTCTACTTTGGCAAGGCGCAATTCGAGATCGCAGGGCACGCCTTTGAGCTGCACGCCGGCACAATCTCGCTTTCGCCGGTTTCCGAGCTCTCGATCTACAAAACTGGAGAGCCGCTCGACCACATTTTTGTGCACTTCGCACCCGGCGCACCCGATGCGCCCGATTCGTCCGATTCGCCCGACGAGCGCATGGAAGCTGCACCGTTACCACTCGAGGTTGGCCCGACAAGCCGCGCAGAGACCGCAGCACAGCGCATTACCGAGTGCCTCAAGCTGCGACGAGTTTGGCCGCGCTGGGCCGAGATCAAGCTCTGGGACGCGCTCTACGAGCTCTCGAGGCTTTCCTCGGGCGGCGAGGTAGGTCCCGAGGAGCATCCGGTGGTGGAGCAGGCACGGACGTTCATCGACCTGCATCTTCCCGAGTCAATATCGCTCGACCGGCTGGCCGGTCACTGCGGCGTCTCTGCCACGCACCTCAACCGCCTCTTCGTGGCGGCGACCGGCGAGAGCGCTATTCGCTACGTTCGAGGGAAGCGGATGGAGCTCGCGCACTACCTGCTCTGCTCTACCAGCGTTCCCGTGAAGGACGTGGCGTATCAGGTCGGCATCCCCGATCTGCACGCCTTTAACAAGCTGTGCAAGCGATGGTTCGGCGCTCCTCCGACGGAGTTGCGCCGATAGGTCCGACTACTGCTGCCCGAAGACGTCGGGCTACTGCTGGTGAAAGAGCAGAAGCAGACCGGTACGAACGCGATCGATATCGGTATACGAGCGAATGCGCATGACGTAGCGCTTGCCGTCGGTGGTCTCGACGCTACGGACGATCTCATGCGAGTCTTCGATGACCTGCTTCATATCCGGAATGAGGTTCGTATAGGTCAGATTCAGATTGATGTCGGTGATCGAGCGACCGATATCGACCTCGTTGAGGCTGATGATCTGTGCCGACGCCTTTGTAAATCGCTTCACGCGAAGTTGCTCGTCTACAAAGATGATCGGGCTATCGAGTAAGTCGAGGAAGTTCTGCATCTCGTTGTACGACCGCTCGAGTTCGTCGTTCTTTTCCTTGAGCTCGGCATTGACCGTAGAGAGCTCCTCGTTGAGGCTTTGCATTTCCTCCTTCGAGCTCTCGAGCTCCTCGTTCGAACTCTGAAGCTCCTCGTTGGTCGACTGGTACTCCTCGATGCTCGACTTGAGCTCTTCGTTGGAGGTCTCGAGTTCGTCAATGGTCGATTGGAGACGCTCACGCGTCATTTGAAGCTCGTCGCGAAGCTCGCTCGCCGAGGAGTCTCGTATCGAGGGTCGATTCGGCTTCGCATCCGCAGCGCCCTGCTCTCGCGAGGATCCATCCTCTTGCTCCGAGTCCGATCGCATGTGGTCAAAGAGAATCGCTGTCATGCCTCGAAGCCCTTGGCGCTCGCTCAACGGGACGATGGTGAGGTCTACTCGGATGTAGCTTCCATTCTCGCGAACCCGCACATTCTGCTCGACGACGGCATCGGTCGTCGTGGCGGCGCGTTGAAGAAGACGCTTGAGCGGACCATGCAGTCCCTCGCGGGCCATCTTCACGACATCTGCGCTCGGCACGCCCCGCGGTGGCTCGAGCACGCGGCCCGTGCGACCGTGAAAGAACTCAACCTCGTTCTTGCTGTTCACAAATACGGCGGTCGGGGTCCACTCCTCTAAGAGGTAGCCCTCGACCTTTGCGCGAACACTCTGATGGTAGTGCCGGTCCATCTCACGACCGCTCCGACTCGTGCCGGGTCGAAACCCGCCATCAAAGATCTGCCGAGCCGTGGAGGCATCTGCATTACGAACAAAGATGCGTTCATTCTTGTGAAGCGTATCAAAGAGTTCCGGATGGGTGCGCACCGTCTCGGAGTTGCCCAGAAACAAAAGGCCCCCGTCGCGTAAGCTGTAGTGAAAGAGTGGTACGACCCGATTCTGCACGTTTTGATTGAGATAAATCAAAACGTTTCGACACGAGATCAGGTCGATGTTTGTAAATGGCGGGTCGGTGAGCAGGTTTTGCACAGAGAAGACGAGCATGTCGCGAATCACTTTTTTTATCTGGTAGTGCTGATCCGCATGGTCAAAGTAGCGCTCCAGGCGCTCCTCCGAGAGGTCGCCTGAGATTGAGTCGGGATACACTCCCTTGCGGGCAACGCCTATTGCGCGCTCATCGATGTCGGTAGCAAAGATCGTCACGGAGGGGGTGAGGTTTCGCTTTCTCAGATGCTCGTGGACAAGCATCGCGATCGAGTACGCCTCTTCTCCGGTCGCACAGCCGACCACCCATATGCGGAGTGCCCGTCTCTCATGATTCGGTATGATTTGAGGCAGCGCCTGTTCCGCGAGCGTGGTAAAGGCGTCGCGGTCTCGAAAGAAGCTCGTCACTCCGATCAAGAGATCCCTCAGGAGCTCCTCGGCCTCTTCGGTGTGTCGCTGCAA
>JBMCTC010000342.1:0-2798 GCA_048624115.1 Spirochaetota bacterium | reverse complement strand
CAGATTCTGGGTATCGATCGTTGTCACCGTACCGATCCTCATCTTCTCGCAGTTTATCCAAGAGCTTCTTGGCTTCTCGCTCGAGGTTTCCGGCCGGCCGTACATCATGCTCGCCCTGGCGACGGTTATCTTGGTGTACGGAGGGTGGCCGTTCCTGAGCGGCAGCGTGTCGGAGCTCAGAGAAAAGCAGCCGGGCATGATGACGCTCATTGCCCTGGCAATCCTGGTTGCCTACGTCTACTCGGCGGCGACGGTGCTCGGGCTCGAGGGTACCCCCTTCTTCTGGGAGCTTGCCACACTCATCGTGGTTATGCTGCTCGGACACTGGATCGAGATGCGCTCGGTCCAGAGCGCATCGAATGCCCTCGAAGAACTTACCGCACTTGTGCCCAACGAGGCTCACGTAAAGACAAAAGACGGCGTACAGGATCTGCCGGCCGATGAAATCGAGGTGGGCGATGTCCTGGTCGTTCGCCCCGGAGAGAAAATCCCTTCAGACGGGGTGATCAGTTCAGGCTCGAGCTACATCGATGAGTCGCTCTTGACGGGAGAGAGCAAGCCGGTCGAGCGCACCGAGGGTGACGAGGTTATCGGCGGTTCGATCAACGGCGATAGCGCGATCGACGTCGAGGTTACCAAGTCGGGAGAGGAGTCGTACCTCTCGCAGGTAAGCGAGATGGTAGAGAGCGCTCAAGCCTCAAAGAGCAAGACGCAGACGCTCTCCGACAAGGCGGCGTTCTGGCTCACCATCGTTGCAATCACCGTGGGCGTCGTTACACTTGCCGGTTGGCTGGTTGCCGGACGTGACCTGCAGTACTCGATTGCACGCATGGCGACCGTCATGGTTATCACCTGTCCGCATGCGCTCGGTCTCGCGATTCCGCTTGTTGCGGCGGTCTCCACCTCGAAGTCGGCCCAGAATGGTCTTTTGATCCGAAATCGCACCGCATTCGAGAACGCTCGCAAGGTGAGCGCCGTCGTCTTTGACAAGACCGGCACGCTAACCCACGGCACCTTCTCGGTCACCGAGGTGAACTCGTTTGAAGGGAGTGACCACAAGACGATGCTTCGCCTTGCTGCGGCAATCGAACGGCAGTCGGAGCACCCGATCGCTCGCGCAATCGTGGAGAAGGCAAAGCAGGAAGAGGTCGATGAGGCGAATGCTACCGGCGTGGAAACGATTAAGGGCAAGGGCGTTACCGGCACCGTCGACGGTGCAACCATTCGCGCCGTGAGCCCCGGATACGTGCAGGAGAACGACATCGACCTTCCCAACTCGTCGGTAGAAGAGGCCGGAACGGTCGTCTACGTGCTAAGAGAAGATAAGCCGCTTGGGCGCATCGTGCTCTCAGACGTCGTTCGCGATGTCTCGAAGGGGGCAATCGAGAAGCTACAGCATCAGGGCATCAAGTGCTGGATGATCACCGGCGACGTGGAACGCGTCGCGAAGGCGGTGAGCGAGGAGCTCGGGATGGACGGCTACTACGCCGAAGTCTTGCCCGACGAGAAGCAGGAGAAGATCAAGCAACTGCAGAGCGAGGGCGAATACGTCGCGATGGCCGGCGACGGAGTCAATGATGCGCCCGCCCTCGCACAGGCGGAAGTCGGCATTGCCGTTGGGTCGGGCACCGACGTCGCGGCATCGACCGCGGACATCGTGTTGGTCAACTCCGACCCGCGCGATATCACGAGCTTGATTCTCTTTGGACGTGCGACCTACAGAAAGATGGTACAGAATCTAATTTGGGCAACCGGCTACAACGTCGTTGCCATTCCACTCGCAGCCGGCGTCCTTGCCGGCATCGGCATTATCCTGAGCCCTGCGGTGGGTGCACTATTGATGTCGCTCTCGACCGTAATCGTCGCGATCAACGCGCGCCTACTCTCGCTCCCGAGCGAAGAGCACGCAACCGCGTAGGCGCCGGGTAAAAAGGGAACGATAGTCCGTTTGTATTAGCAATTAGGCGACACTTTTGCGCAAAAACGTCTGTTTGGCACGTGCTTTGCAGTAATACAAATGGAGTAGCGTATGACAGGAACAGCAACAAGAATAGGAATCGCAGATCACCATACATTGATACGAGACGGCTTACGGGCCGCAATCGAAGGAAACGGGCACGACATCGAGGTCGTGCTCGAAGCGGAGACTACGACCGAGGCGCTCGGGCAACTCGAGGCGGTGCATGCGAGAGACTTGCCCGATATCGAGGTGATGCTCGTTAACACCTCTATCCCCGGTATCGGCGGCATCGAGCTCGCGAGCCGCATTCGCGAGCAGTGGCCCAAAACACGCACCATCCTGTTCTCAGGTGAGCAGGATGCGCAGCTAATCGAACAGGCAATTCGTAACAAGGTCTGGGGGTACCTGCTGACCACCGAGCCAATGGACGTTCTCTTCGAGGCGATCGAGACGGTTTGCGAGGGAGATTGCTTCTTCCGATGCGGCCTCTCGCCCGACGTGATCTCGAGCTACCAGCGATCAAACCCTTCGACCAAGAACCTCGAGACCGCAATTACCCCCCGCCAGGTCGAGGTACTCGGCCTGATCTGCGAGGGCAAGACTGAACGGGAGATAGCGGATGTGCTCGGTATCTCGCACAACACGGTGCACGTTCACAAAAACAACATCATGCAGGCGCTCCAGATTCACTCGAAGGTAGGGCTCGTGCGTTACGCCGCTCTACACAACCTGATCAGCCTGTAATCCAATTAGCTTAATCCATCAAGCCTATACTTGGCGTATATTATAATGAGGAACTTCTGAAATATGCCTGATATTGGAAGAAAGGAACTAGAAC
>JBMCTC010000341.1:0-2827 GCA_048624115.1 Spirochaetota bacterium | reverse complement strand
CAGGATACCAAAGACACAGTGCGATGGACGAAGAAATGACCGAGAGCCTCGCCGCGCTGCAGATGGTCGCCGTGTTGAAACATACGTTCCCCGAGACTTTTCACGGCCTCAAGGGCAATCACGAGAACATCGCCAATGAGAACAAAGACGGGAACCTGCCATTTGGTAAGTTTGTGTACGAGGGCGCAATGGTAGCCGAGTACATGCATCAGTTCTACGGTGGGGCCGCGTTTGAGGCGATTTACGAACTGGAGAAGACGCTCCCGCTAATCGCGATTGGATCGCGGTTCATCGTGGGTCACGCGGAACCACAACGATTGTTCTCCCGCGAGGAACTGCTCGACTACAGGAACCGTGCCGATGTGGTCTACGGGCTCACCTGGACCGCCAACGACGAGGCGGAGCCGGGAAGCGTAGAGGAAATGCTCGATCACTATCTTCCACAGAGCGATCCTGAGGAGCGAGTATATCTCGGCGGACACAGACCGGTCTCGGGGCTCTTCCATACAAGGGCTGGGGGTTCATACATTCAAATCCACAATCCTGATCTCTTTGTCGCAGCGGTTCTTACCTCAAACCGGATGTTTGATCCGGCGCGAGACGTAATCGAGGTGCCGACGAGCCGGAGCGCAGTCGATGGCTAAGAGACCCGAGCAAATCGGCAAGTACCGCGTGATCAAAGAGCTCGCTCAGGGCGGAATGGGAGCGGTGTACACGGCCAAACACCCGACGCTCGAGCGAACAGTCATTATCAAGAAGCTCACACTGCGTGGGAACGCCGATATCAGAGCGCGATTCAAGCGAGAAGCGCAGATCATGATGGAGCTGCGCAGCGACGCAATCGTGGACGTCTACGACCATTTTCGCGAGGGAGCCTCGTACTACATCGTCCTAGAATACGTCGATGGACCAGCTCTCGACGGCTTGATCAGGCAACGACGCTACATTCCAAATGAGATCGCACTCCTGATTTTTCGCGAAGTATGCCGCGGGCTTGCCTATGCGCACACGAGAAACGTCGTGCACCGCGACATCAAGCCCGCAAACGTGTTGCTCTCGAAAACAGGCGACGCAAAGCTTGCCGACTTTGGCATTGCGACAATCCATGGCGGGGGCGATTCTGATCTCACCCGCGAAGGAATGACGCTTGGAACCCCGAGCTACATGGCGCCGGAGCAGTTTCAAGACACGCGAAGCGTTGACCATCGCGCAGACATCTACTCAATGGGGGTAGTGCTCTACGAGATGGTCACCGGCAAGCGACCCTATCCGGGTTCATTTACGCCGGAGGTTCTGAACCGCATCCAGAAGGGCAAGTACGAGCGCCCTCGAAAGTTGAATCCAAAGGTGTGGGGTTTCACCCAGCGCCTGATTCGCAAGATGCTGAACCCGAAACCGTCGCGGCGCTTCTCTTCGCTGAACCGAGTCGTCAGAAAGATCGATCGCCGCCTGCGGGTGAAGTCTCCCGACGCGATCAAGACGGCGATCGAGAATTACGTCGCGGGGCAGGAGCAGGCCAAGGTTGCCAAACGCCACGGCCAAGGCTGGGTGATGATTGCCGCGGCGGTTGCCCTACTCGCCACGGGTGTGGCGTTCTCCATGGCAGCCGGGTACCATCGTGAGTTGCTCTTCCCAAACAGATTCGGGGCAGTTGAGATAGAGGTCCGTATCTCCAGGGACATCAAGCCACCCGACAATCTCTACGTTGCGGGTCAGCTCTTTATCGATGATCGCGCCGAGATTCCCGAACTTCCCCGCGGCGAACTCCGCTTCAGGCGGGTGGGCTCCGAAGAGAACGAGCGCTTCTACGTCTACCGCTCCCAGAGGATTCACGCCGCACCGGGCGCGTATCGCGCGAAGGTAGAGGCGGAGTCTGTGCTCTTGTGGGAGTCGTTTGACCTGCAGTCCATTTCAGAGAGGAATGGAAACACTCTGATCCTTCCAGGCGTAGCCGAGAATGCGCAGGTGGTCCGGGTAGACCTGGTCGAGCAGCAACCGGTACCGCTCGAGGTTGTGTGGACTGTCAGAGACCGCGCCACCGGATTAGAGATCGATTCGGGACTGCGGCTTGCCGTTCAGATCGAAGGTCGATGGCTCCCGTGGAGCGCCGCGGCAGCCGGTCAGCTTCAAACCGGCTCTGTCTACGCCTTTCGGGTACGTCACGCCGAGTACCGAGAACAACTCTTCACGCTATTTATAAAACCGTTTCAGCACCGCCTTATACTGGACGTGGCGCTGGAACCATTACCGTAACAGGAGCTTTCCATGAGTCGCTTTGTTCGTCGTCTAATCTACGTCGTTATGGGCATCCTTGGCGGAGTGGCCGCCTGGCCGGTCCTCGAGACTGCGATTGCGGTTCAGGAGCTCTTCCCGTCGTATCTCCTGTTTAGCCTCGTTGCTGGGGGCGCGTTTGGCGCAGTTTTTGGAGCGTTCTCCGGCGCAGTCGACGGAATGATTGCCGCGAACTACCGGCGCATACTCTGGGGTGCGTTGTTTGGACTCGGAATTGGCGCGTTGGGGGGAGCGGTTGGATTCCTGATCGGGCAGGGCGTATTGCTAATTGCTGCGGAAGTCTTCCTCGATTCGGCCACGAACTTCGAGACCGTGGGCCAGCCACTCGCAAAGGCGTTTGGATGGGCAATTCTTGGAATGTTCGTGGCTTCGGCCGAGGGAATCCGACGTCGGTCTGGACACAAGACTGCAATCGGCGTGCTCGGCGGCTTTGTAGGTGGTCTCGTTGGCGGGGCCGTCTTGGAGTACGCGCCATTCATCATGGCTCCGCAGTGGGCACGTCCCGTGGGGCTGGTTCTCTTTGGCGCCCTCGTTG
>JBMCTC010000340.1:0-2833 GCA_048624115.1 Spirochaetota bacterium | reverse complement strand
CGACGCGCCCAATTTCCCTTCCTGGAATCAACGTGGACCACTCCGGGTCGATCGCAAGATGCACGTTCTCGTAGTGAAGGAAGGGAAGCATCAAACGGATCGAGTCATCCACGGAGTGCTTTCCGAGCTGGTGATCGAGAAAAACAAGGATGTCGTTCTCTGCCGCAAAGTTGATGTAGCGCATGACCGTGTCTCGCGCGAGGATTCCGACGTTGGCGTCCTCATAGACCGTGCCGTAGATGATGTGAAATGCCGGGGCGACACCAATCTCACCATTGATCGCGTCATACTCGGCGGCGCGGGCCTTGAGCTGGGCAGCCATTGTCTCAATGTCGTTCTCGCCGAGGATTCCCATAAAGCGGCTGTTCGGATTGCCGTAGTAGGCAATGATTTGCCGGTCGGTAACCACGCCCCCTGACCCTCGCGCGACGACGGGCCAACGCCCGTCGATATTGAGCGCTGCAGCGATCGGTGCGGTGTCCTGCGCAGAGGCCGGCGTCGGGGCGGGCATCGTGGTCCCACCGTCTCGGGGAGCACTTGGAGCGGGTTGCTCGCGACGTGGTCTCGAGGGTTCAGGCGGCGGTTCGGGTACCGATGCATCGCCAAGCGACGGACGTCCCTCGTCGGCAGAGTTCGGTCGCGCATCTGCGAGCGACGTCGATTGATCGACCGGCCCGCCGGTGTCGGCAATGCCACCCGAGGCATCCGAGTCGCTTGCATCAACAAGCATGCGATGGTAGCCCATGGGATTCGCCGGCGTATTTGCAAAGAGTACCGCTGCTATGAGGCACAACGGTACGAGAATTACTCGTTTCATACTCATCTTTTCGACTCGCTATGAACTGCACACCAGGTAAAAATCAGGAGTGGTGTTGCGATGCAGCCGCGCTCGCCCTATAGTAGGCTCATGCGCAGGTCGGCGTACCACTTCCTAGTATGCGCTCTCGTTCTTTTCTCCATTTCTATTACATCGTGCCAACCAATGCAAGACGAGCAAACGATCGAGCTGGAAGAGCAGGTTCGCTCTCTGCTCCAGCTGGCGACTTACGAGTTCGTTTATCGCGACCTCGTCTACTTTGGCGAGGAACGGAGTTTTCTCTTCCTCAAGACCGTGGACAAGGCGGTTCTCTTCTCGATTGATATTACGGTCAGAGCAGGCGTGGACCTGAGTTCGGAGTTTCGTATTTTACGCGATCGATGGGCTCCGGATCGGCTCTACGTTCAAATGCCCGCGGCAGAGGTGTTGTCCGTCGACGCAGATGAAACCTCGATTGACGAGTACTTCATTCGCGAGCGCGGCGGCAGAATCGAGCTGGCCGACCTGAATCAGCAACTTGACCAGGCGAAGGAACTGGTGAGCGAAGACGCGATCGAGCGGGACATCCTGGGAAAAGCGCAGGAGAACGCGCAGGCGGCGATAGAGCAGTTCCTGCGACTTGCGGGTTTTGCGCAGATCGAGTTCGCAGTGCCCGACGAAGCTGAGGTCGAAGAGGGAGAATTACGCGGATGAGGCTGCGAGCGGTAAAGCTCGTCGTGGCGGTGGCGCTTTTCCTTGTCGTAGCCGCGGCGCTGTTCACCGATCTCTTTGGTCGACAACTAATTCCGGGACTTCCAAAGCTGCAACTGCAGCGCGTCGAACGCACACAGACATCGGTCGTCACCATTTCCGATGTGAGGGCAATTGCCGAGCTCGCAACCATCCAGGTAATTCACCGTGCAGTCTTCCCGTACGACTACCTGCCGCAAGAGGTCTCGCTCGCTCCGATACTTCGCAAGCTGCGGAACTCGGACCGCTCGGTTCGTGACACGCTCAGCGAGGAGGAGTATCGCTACTTTCGCACGTACTCGCTCTCGCAAGAGGTTGACCTCGGCGTCACCGGCGGCACGTTCGACTTCGTGGTCGTCACGCTCGTAATGACGGCGGGAATCGATTTTGCGGAACACGAGATCTCGCTCGAGGTATCCAAAGGAGAGGAAGCCCTGCGCCGCGTGATTGTGGATTTGCCGGAGGCCTCGGTTCTCGACGTCGCCCTCGAAGACATCGACCCCGAGACCTACCCCTATCCGACCGCGTCTCTGAGCGCCGAGGGGTGGAGACGGGTCGCCGACTACGTAATCGAGCAGAGCATCTCACCGGCCCAAGAGGCGGAGATCGTAGCGGAGGCCGGCCGACGCGCCCACGCGTTTATTGCTCGCGTTCTCGAGCAGGCGGGTTTCGATCAGGTGGAATTTAGATAAAGCACTCTCCGAGAACTATACTTTAGTTATGGGGAGCACCAACGCTTCGTCCGAACGCCGGGTTCTCAAACTGCTGCATCTCGCGAGCACAGACGCCCTGTGGACCGAGCTCTTGGCAATTTGGGACGATCGGCTGACTCCCGGCGACAAGAAGAGGCTGTACGCGGCGGTTGCGCACGTCAGAGCGCTCTTCAGTGGGGCAATTCCCGGAGTCAAGCGAAGCAACACCCCGTACCACGACCTCGAACACACGGCGCTTGTCTCACTAACAATGGGTCGGATTCTCGACGGTGCGGTGCGGTCGGGCGTTCGCTTCCCCAGCGAGGAGCTGCTCGCGGGCCTGCTCTCTGCAATCTTCCACGATACCGGCTACCTGCAAGAGGCATCTGAGATTGGCGGCAACGGAGCTCAACACACGCACGATCACGAAACACGCAGCGTGACTCGGCTTGTCGAGTTCGCCGGCGCGATGCAACTCTCGCGCAGGGCTATCGCACTCTGCCGCGAGACGATCGCCCACACAAGCGCACGGAGCCGAACCGGGTCGAGCGACATCGACCAGTTTCTCGATCGAGGCGATCCAGCGAGCCTGCTT
>JBMCTC010000339.1:0-2864 GCA_048624115.1 Spirochaetota bacterium | reverse complement strand
TTCTCTGCAACTGTTCCCGAGAAGACAACCGGCTCCTGCTGAACCATGACCACGTGGCGGCGGAGGGAGGTTGGATCAGCATTGACGAGGTTAACTCCGTCAATATAGACCGCCCCTTTCTCTGGGTCGTAGAAGCGCAGGATGAGGTTGAAGACCGTGCTCTTCCCAGCACCCGAGGGGCCCATGAGAGCCACGCGTTCTCCTGGTCGGATATAGAACGAGACGTCTTTTAGTGCATGGTCACTCTGCTCGGGGTAGGCGAACTCGACGTGGTCAAAGTGAACCGATCCCTTCATGTCGCGAAGTTGCATCGGGCCGGGCGTGACGTCCTCGCTCGCATCAAGCAGATTAAACACGCGCTTGATCACGACAAAGACGGCCTGGATTTGCACAAACACGTTGCTCAACGCATTTATTTGCATAAAGAGGCGCGGCATGACTCCGATAAAAAAGACTACCTCGCCAATCGAGAGCCGCCCGGCCTGCGCCCAAGTAAACCCGATGTAAATCACAAGGCCCGTGGTAATCGCCGTGATAATCCCTGCGAAGGTGAGCATGGCTCCCTCGTAGTTAATGACCCGCATCGCGAGGCGCACGTGATTGTGCATGCGCTGGCGAAAATTGAGTGTCTCGCGGCGCTCTTGATCAAAGGCCTTTACCAGACCAATTGCGCCGAGACGTTCCTGACTTCTTGAGTACATGCCCGCGTTGATCCGCCGCATTGCGATGTTCAATCGCTTGATTGCCGGTCGCATCTTTACGTACGCAAAGAAGTAGACCGGCATGCTCACCACTATGATCAGGGTGAGCTGCCAGTTCACGACGAGTGCCGCCGCTATGCCGATCACCAACTGAAAGAGGGCAGCCGAAATATTGATCGCATGATTGGTGGACCACTCACGAATGACCCATACGTCTTCGAGCACTCGGCTCATCAGCTTTCCCGTCTCGTGACGCTCGAAGTAGCCAATGTGTAGCACCTGCAGCTTGTCGTGCAACTCGGTGCGCAGCTTGTATATCAGCGCCTGGCCGACGCGGATAATGGAACGACTTCTGATCCACTGCGTGACGGTAACCATCGTCCAAGTCCCGAGCACGAGTGCTGCCCAGTTGCGAAAGGCAATCCAGTTTTCATCGAGAGAGATTTCGTTGCCGGATCCGAGTTGAATAACCTCGTCTACCAGATACTGGGAGGCAAAAGCAAAGATGTAGCCGTGCGTGCTCCAGATCAGGGTCATGAAAAGCGCGAACACGATGCTTCCTTGATACTGTTTGAGGTAATCTCGCCACAGTCGTCCGAGGTCCTCGCTCACCTTCCCGTCATAGCTCTCGCTGTCTTTGAGTAGTTCGTCAATGAGGCGGCGTGCACGGTCGTTTCCGGCCCGGACTCGTTGCATGAGACTCATACATCGACCTCCTCAGCTTGGCCGCGCAGCTCTTCGTAGAGTTTGCGGTAGTGGCCGTTCTCGATGCGCATGAGTTCCTCGTGGGTTCCCTTTTCTACGATGCGGCCGGAGTCCATGACCACGATTGCATCGGCTCCGACGATCGTGGAGAGTCGATGGGCGACAACAAAGCTCGTTCGTCCCGTAAGGACCCGTTCGAGCGCGCGTTGGATAAGTGCCTCAGATTCACTATCGAGGCTGCTCGTCGCTTCATCCATAATCAGAATCAGCGGGTCGCGCACAATCGCTCGAGCGATCGAGATCCGTTGCTTCTCGCCAACCGAGAGCTTGATCCCGTGCGTGCCGACCTCCGTGAGAAGTCCGTCTGGTAGCCGCTCGAGCAGATTCCCGAGCTCTGCCGCCTGAGCCGCCTCGAGCACCGTCTGCTCGTCGGCGTCGCGCTCTCCGTAGGCGATGTTCTCGAAGAGCGTACCGTCAAACACGACCGGGTCCTGCAGCACGACGCCAAACTGTCGCCGAAGCGAGCGGAGCCGCACGGTTGAGATGTCTTGCCCGTCGATCCGGATCTGTCCGCCTTGAATATCCCAGTGTCGCATGAGGAGTGTCGTGAGCGTCGTTTTCCCACAACCCGTGTGCCCGACGAGTGCGACGGTGCTTCCCGCCGGGACGTCGAGTGAGAGTCCCCGATAGAGCGGCGCCGACGGAACGTAGGAGAAATCGACCTGGTCAAACTCAACATGACCCTCATGAGTCTTGATCGGCTCGGCGTCTTCGTTTGGAAAAACGGTCGGCTCCTCGTCCAAGACCTCGAGCACGCGTCGGACACTTACAAACGTTTCGGTGAGTTGGCCCGCCATATTGGTGATCCGTATCGCCGGGTTGAGTGCCATCCACACAAACTGATTGACCGCGAAGATATCGCCGTACTGCAGGCTGCCCTCGAGGACGCGAAAGAGGCCGAGGATAGTAACCGCCGCCGACCCAAACCCCGCGATAAACGTACAGACGGTACTCAAGCCGACCGTCCCGAAGCGACTTTGCAAGGCGTGCTCGAGGCTTTGTTCGGTTCGGGTAACGAAGTTCGTGTTCTCGAGGAGCTCTCGGTTGAAGATGCGGACGTGCTTTACACCGCTGATCGTCTCTTGAAGGCGCTCCGAGATGCCGTCCTGCATCCGGCGGTAGGAGGTACTCTGTGTCCTGATCTTGCCGGCGAAGCTGCGATACGCAACAACGTAGAGGGTGAGGGTGACGACGAGGATGGCGCCAAGCGCGAAGTCGATGGTAAAGACAACCCCGAGGGCTACGCCGAAGATGATTACGTCGATGAAGAGCGTGACGGTGTCGCCCGCGATGAGCCTCTGGATCATACTGACGTCGTCCATCAACCTGTTGACGATGATACCCGAGGAGTGGTCCTGGTGATACTTCATTGGCAGTGCGAGCACGCGCTCGTACATG
>JBMCTC010000338.1:0-2874 GCA_048624115.1 Spirochaetota bacterium | reverse complement strand
TTCAGAGGACGGTTATACTGCTCGATGAACTTCGCGTAGAGCTCTTTGTCCTCGAGCGCGATTCGCTGCAGCTCGCCGAGCACTTTTTTCACGCTTGCGTTGCGAATGTTGGCCATGATCTTGTTCTGCTGAAGAATCTCACGGCTCACATTGAGCGGGAGGTCTTCACTGTCGATCACCCCGCGAAGGAAGCGCAGGTAGGTCGGCATGAGTTCCTTCTCGTCGTCGGTGATAAACACACGCTGCACGTAGAGCTTCACCCCCGGGCGATAATCAACGTGATACATGTCAAAGGGCGCGCGGGACGGCACGAAAAAGAGGGTGGTGTACTCGAGTGTTCCCTCGGCTTTTGTGTGAAGCCAGAAGAGTGGATCGTCGCCCTCATGGCTAATGGTCTTATAGAAGTTTTTGTAGTCGTCGTCCGAAAGATCGCCCTTAGATTGCTTCCATAGGGCACTGGCCGAATTCACCTGCTCGAGTTTCTCTTCCTTGCCCTTCTCTTTTCCCTTGTCGTCGTACTCGGTTTTTGTGTAGCGCAAGTAAATCGGGAAGGCGATGTGATCCGAGTACTTTTTGGCGATATCCTGAATCTGCCAGCGGTTGGCGAACTGCTTTCCTTCGTCATTGAGATGAAGAACGATGCGCGTCCCGTTGTGATCGAGCTCGGACTCGGTAATCTCAAACTCGCCCTTCCCATCACTCTTCCACGTAAACGCCTTCTCTTCCCCGGCGCGCTTACTCGTCACCTCGACCGTGTCGGCCACCATAAAAACGCTGTAGAACCCCACACCGAACTGGCCAATGAGGTTCGCGTCCTTCTTCGCATCACCGGTCAGTTGCGAGAAAAAGCTCTTCGTACCGCTCTTCGCGATCGTGCCCAGATTCTCCACCAGGTCTGCCTCGTTCATGCCAATGCCGGTGTCACTGACCGTGAGGGTCTTGTGATCTTTCTCGTCAAACTCGATGTCGATCCGCGGGTCGAACGGAAACTGTTTGAACGCGTCGTCGGTCATCGTCAGATACTTGAGCTTGTCCAGAGCGTCTGAGCTGTTCGAGATCAACTCGCGGAGAAAGATCTCGCTATTTGAGTAGAGACTGTGAACGATAAGGTTGAGGAGTTGCGATACCTCGGTTTGAAATTGATGCTTTGCCATGAGTTCACCTCGTCTTCTGAAATTCTATCGAAAGGTACCAACACGGGCCGATCTCGCAAAGTGGTCACAGGTCAAGGATCAGGATGCGGGAGTTGCGGCCGTGATCGTACTGCTTTTGCTTTCCGTCCGGAATATCTGCAATGGTGCCTGGGCGGAAGCCGAGGCGCTCAAACCAATCCGAAGCCTGGGTGGTCAAGACAAACACTCGCTTGAGGCCGGTCGCTTGAGCTCGATCGATGAGATAGCGCACGATTCGTTGTCCGATCCCGAACTGTTCGTAGTGATCATCTACCGCAAGTCCTGCAATCTCCGCCTGCTCGCTATCGTAGGGCTTGAGAGCGCAGCACCCATGAACCATCCCATCGGTCTCGAAAACCACGTAGTGCTTTAGATTGTCGTGCAGATCGCTCTGCGAGCGCGGCACCAAGAGACCCCGCTTCACGAGCGGTCGCATGAGGCGATGGACGTCGGCAACATCGGCGCGCTTCATCGCTCGAATCGACTCGTACTGGTTCGCATAGACCATGGTTCCCGCACCGAGATTCGAGAATATCTCGCGCAGAATCACTCCCTCGCTCCGCCCATCGAGAATGTGCACGCGTTCGACGCCGTGCGCTGCGCCTCGAACACCAAGCTCCACCAGCTCGAGCGCGAGACTCGGCTGCTTCTTCGCGTTGTCTTCGAGAAAGCGTTTGGCTTCCGAAATCTGCAGGCGGCTAATACGACCGCCCGGCGTGATACGCTCGGGTAACTTCACGGCAAACTCATCGGAGGTAATCGGCTCGAGGTCGGCGAGAAAAAACAGCTTGCTCGCCTGGAGCGCGATCGCGAGCTCGGCCGCCAGTACGCGCGAGCTCAGATTGTACGGCTTCCCCGAGCTACTCCACCCGATGCAGGGAAGAATCGGAATCGAACCACGCTCGAGCACATTCTTGAGTAGGTCGATGCGGACACGATCCACCGTCCCGGCATCCTGGTAATCGACCCCTTCGACGACACCGAGGCTTCGCGCCCGTACCCAATTCCCGATCACCGCGTTCACCCCGTCGGCACTGATCGTGGTCATGATGCGATTCGCGGCATCGAACGCCGCCATCCGAATGAAGGGTATCGACTCAGGGGTGGATATACGAACACCGTCGTGCTTCTCGCAGGCGACCCCGTACTTGTCGAGCACTTCGTCGATGAGTGTACGCGCACCGGCGACAATCACGATCCGGATCCCCGTCTGGTGCATCAGGACCAGGTCGCGCATGAGGCTCGCAATCACTGGTCGCAAGACCACCGAATCATCGACCTGAAGAACAAAGGTCTTTCCCTGAAACGCTTGCGCGTAACGAAAAACCTCCCGTATTAGTTCTACGTGGTCGTGATGGTCAGTCATGCTCGCTCACTGATACTGAATGTAGACGGGCACCGGCTCGAGTTGCATCACCTCTGCGGGGCTCATGAGTGGAACATCAAACCCACCGCTTCGCCAGCTCTTCGGATAGAAGAGTTTGAAGCCCTTGAGCGGGATGTTCTCGGCAAGCACGTTGTACTGCCAGCTTGCTCGCTTGTCGTCGGGATTGCCAAAACCGTCTGCATGGTGGATCAACTCGACGCGATCGTAATCGGCGCGAACCTGCTCTCGATTGGTGATCATTCGCCAGTTGAACTGGTGCACAACGAGCATCTTGTTGCCGGGAATATTGTGCTCGCGGATGTACTCGCTCATAAG
>JBMCTC010000337.1:0-2875 GCA_048624115.1 Spirochaetota bacterium | reverse complement strand
CGGGCTACTCCTCGTTCTTCAAGCTACCGATCTCTTGCCGGTATACCACGATCTTGTCAAAAAGCGTCTGATAGTCTTCTCTGACTACCAGACGCCTTCCGCTGAGCATGATAAGGGTTGTATCGGGATTCGTCTCGATAGACTCAATCTGATGAGGATTGACGTAGTACTCGCGCCCGTCGAGCCGGGTAACTGCTATCATCTACGGTTCATCCTACTCCCTTACCGCTTGAGCGTTAACACCTCTTGCAACATCTGGTCCGAGGTCTGAATTGTCCGCGAGTTCGCCTGGAAACCACGTTGCGTCACAATCATATCGGTGAACTGCTCGGCCAGGTCCACGTTGCTCATCTCGAGAGCTCCGGCAATGATGTTGCCCTTGCCCGCCTGGCCGGCTGGGTCGATGAGCGGATCACCAGAGTTAATGGAGACAACGTAGTTATTCTCACCGTTCTTTTCAAGTCCCGCCGGATTGATAAAGCTTGCAAGCGCAAGCTGGCCAATCGCCCGATTGGTGCCGTTCGAGTAGATCCCGGTGATCACCCCGCTCTGGTCAATGCGGAAATCCTCGAGATATCCGAGCGCATAGCCGTCCTGACGAACCATCTTGTTGGTGCTCTCGCTCGTGAACTGCGTGGTACTCTCGTCCATGCCGCCGATCTCGCCGATATCGACCTGCATGGTCTGGGTGGCTGGAGGCTCGGCGAGACCCGTCGTCGGATCGACGGGAATCGAAGCATCTGGCACCGTGAAGGTCACGTCGATCGTTGCGTTGCCATCTGCATCGAGGCCACCGGCGTTGTTCGACACTTGCGTGAGCCGACCAAAGTTGTCGAACTCAACGATGTAGGTGTTGTCCGCCGATTGGATGTTGCCAACCTCGACGGTGGGCGTGAGCGGGCTCTCGGTATCGGCATTGATGTTGACCGTGGCCAGCCACTGGTTCGGAGAACCGTCTATACGCGTATAGTCGATGCGAAGCTGGTGGGTGCCGCCAAAGCTGTCGTAGATCTCCTTCGTCACGGTATGCGTACCGTTCGCAATCTCGGCAGCATCGGCTCCTGGTGGAATAACCGGCGTGCGCTTATCGAGATTGCTTGCCGCAAAGATGAAGTTCGTCGCGCGAGCCTCATCCTTCTGGCCGATTGGGATAACCAGATCGCCCGGCGTCGCGGAGGTGTTGATAAACGTCTCGCCCGCCTCGGTCTCCGCGCTCCAGCCCTGGACACGCATACCGTTTGACGGGTTGACGAGAGTTCCGTCCTCATCGAGGCCAAAGGCGCCGGCTCGTGTGTAGAGCGAGACATCGCCCTCACGAAGTATAAAGAACCCCTCGCCCTGAAGCGCGACGTCGCTCTTTACGCCGGTAGTCTGCAACGACCCCTGGGTAAAGACGGTGTCGATAGCGGCCACCTGCATACCGAGGCCGACCTGCTTCGGGTTCACGCCACCAACACGCTCATTGGGTCGAGCCGCACCCTGCATGCTCTGGCTGATGAGATCTTGAAAGTTGACCCGACCCTTCTTGAAACCAGTCGTGTTTACGTTCGAAATGTTATTACCAATAACGTCCATGCGAACCTGGTGGTTCTGAAGGCCGCCGACTCCTGAATACAGACTTCTCATCATAGTGGTACGCTCCCCTTATTCCTCATCAACTCGAACGCGCTGAACATTCTCGTAGTCGTAATAGTTTCCATTCACCTGTACCTGGGGGAACTCCCCGCCGGTGACCTCGGTGACTTCCCCGGTGATCAACCGACCGCCGAGCGTAATGTCGACGGTGCGCCCGAGTAGGCCCATCGCCTGACTCGACTGCAGTATACCGCCGAGTTGCTTGAACTGATCCGCCATGTTGGTCATTTGCTCGAGAGATGAGAACTGGGCCATCTGAGCGATGAACTCTCGGTCCTGCATCGGCTCGGTCGGATCTTGGTTCGTGAGTTGGGTCATCAGAATCTTCAGGAACTCGTCCTTGCCAAGCTCGGTCTTGGCTTGCCGCTGATTGGTGAGCGCGAGATTGAAGCTCTCGTTCTGGGCACGAAGCCGCTCGGTGTCATTCTGCGTCATCTGAAAAGTCAATCCGTCCATAAGCTCCTCTATACCGTTACGTCCACGAGTTCGTGGGTGTCATAATTCTCAATTGTCGGGACCGCCCCCGCGAGCACGCTGCGGCCGCGATCGGCGACGCTCTTGCGGCTGCGGGTCGTCTCTTCTTGCTCACGCCCCTGGCCACCGGAATCGGCAACCATCACATCCAAACCGCCCGTCTCGAGTCCCTGCTCGAGAAACGCGCGCTCGAGAGAGGCAAGGTTTTGTTCAAACACCTCGCGCACAGTTTGATTGTCGACAATAATGCGCCCGGCTATATGCCCATCCTGCATCTGAAGCGCAACTCGCACGCTCCCGAGGCTCTCTGGTCGCAGATGGAGCTTGATCTCTCCGCTCTCGTTGGTTCGAACGATGAACTTTGCCTGTCGAACGATCTCAGAGTTGAGATTCTCCTGCAGGTGTCGCGAGAGCTGATCTGCCGCCCGGTTGAGAGTCGGATTGGTCAAACTCCGCGCCTCGCCGTGGGGGGGGCGTGTCGCCTCTCCGCCGAGAAGGTCGCCGGAGGATCGGGAACCGCTCTCTCCGTTACTCGAGTGCTGATGCGTCCCGCCCCCGTCTCGGTTAGCGAGTGTCTGCCCGCTATCTACCCGCTCGGAAGCGTTCGTTGGTCTGAGGTCGCTTACATCGACTTTGGCCTGCTTCGCCTGTTCGCGACGCTGATCGCCGGTCTCTTCGCCTCGGCCTACCGCTTCCCTCGCCACCGCGGCAACCGTCGCCTCACGCGACATCACGCGGTCGTTGGGGCGAGCCTTTGCTGCAGCCT
>JBMCTC010000336.1:0-2919 GCA_048624115.1 Spirochaetota bacterium | reverse complement strand
GGTGGTTGTCGAGGAAGGCATTGCCGACGGCTTTGTGGTCGAAGCCGCAGGGGATGTTCAGGTCTCCGAGGGTGTAGGTCGCGCCACAATCAAGAGCGGTGGGAACGTGCTGCTCAAAACCGGTATCAACGGCGGCGGCGAGGGCCGCATCGAATGTGCGGGAAACCTCTTCACGAAGTACATAGAGAGCTCCACGGTTATCTGTGAGCGTCACGTCTTTGTCGAGCAAGGAATCATGCACACCGACCTAACGTCCTGGTACAACTGCGTGCTCAGCGGTCGACGCTCGGAAGTGATCGCCTCCAACCTCACGATAGGTGGCAGCCTCTGGTGCAAGAAACTCGGCAGCATTGCAGAGGGTGCCGTCACGGTGCGCATCGGGATTCCCCCCGTGGTGATCGACGGCTACAGCGCGAACAAACGCGACCTACGCGCGTCCGAAGAGCGGCTCGACACGGTAGTGCATCAACTCGAGCAGCTTAACGCTTTAATCGACCAGGGGCGTGAGTCTCCAAAGATTCGCACCGCAGTTCATCAGCTTGAACAGGAGCAAGAAGAACTGCGCGAGTCGCTCCGATCACTGCGCGAGCAGCATCACTCGTTCAGAGAGCGGCTCAAGGCGGCAAAGGAGAGTCTGGTGGTCGTCGAGGATACCATTTACAAAGGCGTCACCGTCGCGTTTGGGGATGTCGAGTATCACGCGCCGGAGCGTGGCGAACGACAGACCATCCTGCGGATCAACGATCGTGGTCTCGTGAACGAGGGCTACAACCGTGCCGAGCCGCCGGAGCTCTACTTTGAACAGCCGGTCGTTACGTCTTGAATCGTCGCACCTCCGCAGCCATCGCATCAACCTTCTCACCAAGTGAGACAATCGCTTCGCGAAGCCCGACGGAGCCGTCGTTGATCTCGTTCAGGCCCTGATTGACCTCGTTGAGAGCGTCTGACAATGAGCGTGCCGCTTGGTCTACCTCGTCCATAACTCTACCGATGTTTTCCGCCTCGATGCCAATCTCGTGCGTCCCCGATTGCACGGTTGCGCTCCCGGAGCGCAGCACCTGGATTGCGTTGACGATTTCATCGGCTCCCACGGAGAGCTCTGCGGTTGTGCCCTCGATTTCGGAGAAGCCGCGCACGAACTCTGCGACACGTTGCTGAACCGATTCGAATGCCTCCTGCGCTTCGGCATTCGAGTCGGTCAGCTTCACGATGTCCGCATTGAACCCACGCACAGACTCGTCGATCGAGTTTGACCGCGTCGCCGACTCTTCGGCTAGTTTTCGTATCTCGTCGGCCACCACCGCGAACCCTCGTCCCGCCTCGCCGGCGTGCGCCGCCTCGATTGCGGCGTTCATCGCAAGCAGGTTTGTCTGCGCGGCAATGCCCTTTATGAGATGGCTCGCATCTTGAATCTCCGAGAGCCTGCGTGCGAAGAGATCTACATTTTGGGCAATTGCCTCTGCCACCGATCTTCCCCGGTCGGCAGCCTCGATTACCGTGCCGGATTCCTGCGCACGACGGGCGCTTGTTTGGGCGATTGCTCGAATGCTCGCCGCCATCTCCTCGATTGAGCTCGAGGACTCTTCAACTGCCGACGCTTCTCCATCCACGTTCTCGGAGAGCGAGGAGAGGGAGGTCTGGATCTTGTCCATCGATGAGCCGGCGCGCTCTACCGATGACCGTAACTTTGTGCTCATCTCCTTGACCGAGCCAACAGTGGCGGTGATCTCGTTGGTTGCGACGGTGGTCTCGTCGCTTGTCGCGACGACGGTACTCTTGAGCGATCGCGCGTCACTCACGGTGTCCTTTACGCTCCGCACAACCGTCTGCACCTTCTCGATAAATGCGTTGAAGTGAGTCACCAGCTCGCCGGTCTCGTCCTTTTGCTTGGTGTGCATGCGAAAGGTGAGATCGCCTTGCCCGCCGGCAAGCTCTGCGGCACGTCCGGCAATGCTCTGAATGGGCTTGCCAATGGCGGCCCCGATCCCAAGGGAGGCCAAAGCCCCGACCACAATAGCGACTCCGAGCGCGATCGTTATAAAGAGAGCGATCTCGTTGATTTGTCCGTAGAACTCATCGACATAGGGAGCGACGACAATAATCCAATCGGTCTCAGGAATGTAGTCGTAGTAGCCTGCCTTTTCCCTTCCCGCCCCATCGCCTACGGTCTGTGCGTATGAGATATACCCCGACCGATTGGCCCACATCTCTTGGATGTGGGGACGGTCGGCAAGATTCGCTCCGGCAGAGCTCGGGTGAATAATGAGCGTTCCTTCACTATTCATAACGTAAGGATAACCCGTCTCTCCGATCGTGACTGCGAGCAAGTATTCCTCGAGAAGCGCCATGTCCACAAGCTCGGCTCCGGCAAATGAGACGATATCCGGTGTTGAGCGGACGTAGGTCGTGAGGTAGGGTTGACCCACGATCGTTGCGGGTCCTCGAAACTCGTCTTCTCCGTTGGTGACGAGCGTCTGCCACCGTGCATCATCGGTTGGGATGTAGGTCCAACGAGCACTGGCCCCATCGACGTCGCGGATGCTTGTGTCATAACGCACGAGACCGATCGGATGCTGAAAGAAAAAGGTGATCGCATCACCTTCCATGCTCGCACTCACGCTGTCGGCAAGTCCGCTCTCGGAAAGGAGCCGTCCATCAAAACCGATCCACGGGACGGTAATGCGTGAGGGCTCACGAGTGACTTGATGCTCGACGATAACATCGAAGGAGCGCTCTTCATCAACAGTGAGCTGTCGAGCGACTGCGTCCACTCCGGCCGCGGCCACATTGACCTCTCTCGAACGGGCCTCGACCGAGAGCTGTACGAGTTCACGGCTCAGCTTCGTTGCAGTCAGCAGACCGCTATCGATAATCACCCTCGCGGCCGCGCGGACTTGAATGAGCGTGAAGACGCCAAGT
>JBMCTC010000335.1:0-2983 GCA_048624115.1 Spirochaetota bacterium | reverse complement strand
GAAGCTTCCGACCTGCATCGCGGTTGCGTGCGCCACGTAGGTCATTGCGTCCTCGAGCTCGACGCCGAGCTGCTCGTTGTCTCGGACAATCGTTGAGATCGAGCTGACGAGATCCTGGACTGCCGATTCGATTGCAGCATCCGTCTCGCCGGCGACGGCCCGAACGAGGGCCTGCTCTGCGTGGAGTACCTCCCGGCGCGAGCCGGCGAGCGTGGCCGGCGAGTCCGGCGCCTGCTGCCGGCTTGCGACTTTCGCGTTTGCGAGGCGCAGCCCGATGCGTGCGAATCCCGGTGCAGGTCCGTCGTGACCTACGACGATCGTTACACCGAGATGACGTTCGGCAGCCGCAACTGCTGCACCCACTGCTCGAGCAGCCGCGCCGTTTGTCCCGGAGGCATGGCGGACCGTCTCGACCGTGAGGGCGTAAATCGAAGATGCCTCGGCACTTGCGATGAGGCCCACCTGAACCTGGTCGCACTCGTAGCGAAGCAGCGAGAGTACGCGACGTTTGAGCAGTCGTTCATGGTCGGCGCCCTCCGGCGCAAAGGTTTCGACTTTTGGCGTGACCCGAATCACAATGGCCGTGATCTCCGGAACGTGCTCGACGCCAAGCCCGAGGTAACCTCGAATCGCTCGCTCATCAATCTGCCCGAGCACCGCGTCGCCGATCAGCTTGCTCTCGGCCAGGGCTCGCTCGTCTCCCATGGCCCGCGGAGTACGATCGCGAACGCCTTCCTCGGCCAGCCGTGCTGCGGTCTCCCGAATCACCTGCTCGAGTCGAGCGTTGCTCACCGGTTTGATCAGAAAGTCGTCGGCGTGAAGCCGTATCGCCTCACGCGCGTAGTCAAAGTAGTTAAAGGCGGTCAGGAAGATGATGTGACAATCCGGGTGCGCCTGCTTGATCGAGCGCGCGGCCTCGATCCCGGTAATGCCGGGCATCCTGATGTCGAGCACCGCAATGTCGGGTGGGTTGGCGGTCGCCTCGTCTATGGCCTGTCGACCGTTGGCCACAACGCTGACCTCTGAGACAAGGTCCGTCATCCGGCGCAGCTCGAACTGCAGTGCCTCACGCTCGAGTCGTTCGTCTTCTGCAATCAGTACGCGATACATCTGTTACCTCATCGGTTTATCGGGGAAGCTAATGGTGACAGTTGTGCCCGTCCCGGGCTTTGATACCAAAACAAAGAGAAGCTCGTCTCCGTGGAGCAACTCGAGACGGGTCTTGACGTTGTGCAGACCGATGTGGGTGTTGGGCCCCTGCTCGGGTACCTCTTGGATTGGCATGCCCACCCCGGTATCGGCGATGACGATGGTAAGCCGCCCCGCCTCGCGAGTGCACGTGACCGTTACCTCGCCGCCCTCTTCCTGAGGCTCAATCCCGTGGCGGATCGCGTTCTCTACGAGCGGCTGAACGGTGAGCGCCGGAACGCTGACCGGTAGGGCGGCGTCGTCTACTGTGAGCGAGAAGCGAAGTCGCTCGTGAAAGCGGTTTCGCTGTAGCTTTACGTACTCCTCTACGATCTGGATCTCATCGGCGATCGTTACCGTCGCCGTGGTCTCCTGAAGCATGTAGCGAAAGACGTGCGCGAGGGAGTGGATGAGTTCGGTTGTCTCTGAGGCACCCTCGAAGAGGGCTGTGCGCGCGATCGTGTTGAGTGTGTTAAAGAGAAAGTGTGGGTTGATCTGCGCCTGCAGGCCGAGCAATTGCGCCGCGCGAAGCGACTCGCTCAGCCGCGCGGTGCGAAGCTCGAGCTCGCGTTTGCCCTGAACGTCCTCGATGAGCCGGCTGATGTTTTCCTGCATCGTCGCGAACGCCTCAGCGAGCGTTTGAATCTCGTCGCGCGAGCTTACCTCGATGATCGGTGTGTTGAGATTGCCACCGGCCATCTCGTGAGCGGTGTAGGCGAGCCTCACGATTGGTCTCGTGACGGTGCGCGAGAAAAGCAGCGCAAAGAGCATCATCGCGGCGATCAGGAGCGCGAGGACTGAGGCGGAGAGTGCTGCGACAAGACGCGCCTGCCGGGAGAGTGTTTCCACCTGCGCCTCTCCCACTTCGAGACGCACTTGAAGCAACTGCTCGGCGTATCCGTCGATGTACTCTTTGATACGAGCCCCGCGCAAGAATCGTGCGAAGGCCGCGCTCGGTTCACTCGGCCGTAGCCTCTGGGCCTCTTCCATCGTTCGAAGGTAGGCGCCGAGTGCAAAGCGAATCGCTCGCAGTTGAAAGTAGTCTTCGAGCTCGTCGGTTCGCGTTCGGTTCAAGAAGCTCACGAGTTGCCGGAGTTGGGACACGTGCGCCTCGTACTCGGCAAGATCTTCGGGGGCTCCGTCCAGCTGGTATTGCTCCATCGCTCGCTCGGTCGTGCCAAGCGCAACCCGGAATCGGTGAATGCCGAGGTAGGTCTCGAGGTGATCACTAAAGAGCGCGTTCTGCCGAAAGACGAGCCAGCCGATCATGGTCGCGACAATCACGGTGAGTCCCGCGATGGCCGAGAAGAGCTTGAGCTGCCGTGCGTTCAGCGAGCGCCCGCGCGTTTGGTTACGCACTACGCGCCCCGATGCACCAACTGAATACTCACGCCAAACGGATCACGAAGCATAATCATCGAATCGCCTCCGACCTCTTTGTACGGGTCGGTTACAACGCAGCCCGCCTCGATGAGCCGGTTCCCCTCGGCCCGCACGTCGTCTACGGCGAATGCAATGTGGAGGGTCAACGGGTGCTGCCCGGCAAAGTCGAGGATCGGCGCGGTGCGATTCTCGTAGAGCTCGAGAACGATGGCTCCGCTCTCGTCGCCGAGGAAGATCATTGTCCCCGGTTTCTCGCGGACGACCTGCATGTGTAGATGCGTGCAGTACCACTCGGCGGCGGTCTCGTAGTCGGGAAGGTTGAGGGCAATGTGTTCGAACGTCATGGTTAAGCATTCTATCGTGTCACACACCTTGGGGAAAAGCGAACCGTAGATCGCCGAGAGCGTACTGG
>JBMCTC010000334.1:0-2983 GCA_048624115.1 Spirochaetota bacterium | reverse complement strand
CGTAGGCGAAGTAGTCGCCCGAGAGGTCATCTGCTCCTTCGTAGTATCCGTAGAACTCGAGCAAATCGTGATCAAGACTGCCGCTCGTAAGCTTCTTCGCATTTGGCGAGTTTGGGTGCGTCTGGACAAGCGGAATGAACATCTTTTGCAACTCAGATGTCGCCCGCAGATTTTCCTCCTCGATCGCAGCAGTCTTGAGGCCGCGCGACATCGCGTTTATCGCGTCCGCGAGACGGTAGAGCTCGTCGCGGGACTTTACATCGATAGGTCGATCCTCGAGGGTGGTCTTGTCCTTGGTTTTTCTGATCTCTTCTACGGCGTTTACGACTTTATTGATCGGGATAACAACAATCGTCGCGAGGAGAAGCGCGCCAAAGACTCCCGCAGCCGACGCCGCCAACGCAATGAGAAGGGTAATCTGCACGATGTCACGACGGGCGTCTGCAATCGTTTCGACGATGAGATCGGTAGAGACTCCGAGTCGGACGGCTCCTCGGAAGTAGGTAATCGAGAGATCCTGCGCGTCGAGCTGCGCAAGCGCCTGTGGATCGCTTGGCAGACCCTCTGCATTTGGCTCCGCGACGACCTGGTAGAAGATGTGATCGGTCACGTCGGTGTCAAACTCCGTTGGAATGAACTGGGGAACCGAAAGGACGGGACTCTGCGCCAGCTGTCGTTGTGCCGAGTTGGTCTCGAGTGCGTCTCGCGCCTCTTCTATCGCTTCCGTAAGCGCCGTATCGTCGTCGGGGACTACGTAGCTGCGTGCGTTCGAGCCGGTGACCGATAGCCATCGAACGAGCGTAGCCGCATCGAGGATTGCCTGCTGAAGCGTGTTGTCAATCTGCTGATTCAAGCTGTTGAGCGTCAGCCTACCCCGTTGCCTCTGCAGTTCGAGGTCCGATACGTCACCGCCACGGAACTCAACCGCGGTGATCTCTTGGCGCAAAACGTCAATTTCCTCAAACGTGATCTGTCGTTCGAGCACCAGCGCATTCACGCGGGCGCGAGCAAGACGTTCTACAACTGCGCCCATGAGCTCGATATTCGATGTGGCGGAATCGTCGAGGAGTGTCCGTCCGAGAAAGAGAGCCGAGTCATCAGGGATCGGAGTCCGAGCGACGCCACCCGCTGCCTCCGCCTCGAGCAACGCTTCGCGCACTTCGGCGTCGGCGACGCCGGCCGCCTGGAGGATCGGGTCATTCGTTCCCCATACGTAGTTGAAGGAGTCCGCAAACCCCTCTCCGGCAAGCGCGCTCACCTGACCGGTCACTGTGGCGTAAAGCGCTTCTTGCATCGCGCGAGTGCTCTCCGGGAGTTGTTCGAGGTCGACGACCTGCAAATCTGGAGATGAAAGCGGATCCACCGCACCGGCGACCATGCTCTCGAGAAGCACATCAACTCGATCCTTCAATCCACTTACCAGAACTTGCCGCTGCCGATTGAGTGTCGCGGTCCCAAGGCCTACGGCCACACCACCAACAATCGAAATAACAAGAAGAACGATAAAAAAGGCGAACTTCAGCCTCAGTCCAATTCCTTGTCTCTTCATAGCGTTAATTCTCCGTTCTCTCCGCTCGAGCAAGAGAGGTCCTCCGGTGATCAGTGCCCGTGCCTCACTCCGCAGGATTGCACCCTCTCGGGCAATCGCAACCGCTCGAGTGCCCGAGAAGAGCGAGACTGCGATCAGCAGGGCGATTATGGCCCACGCGAGCGCATTTACCGGCGTGAGGACGGGAAACTCAAAACCATCTACGGCGAAGGTTGGCGCGCCGAGTATGGTGTAGTTGCCAAACTTCACCGTGCCGTTGCGCTCGATCGAGAGCCTTCGCGACGAGAATGTAATCCCGCGCTCGCTGTGATCGAGTCCGATGAAATACTCGCCGGTTTCGAGATTATCGAGGATTGGGCCTGTCATGGCCCGGTCGCTGAATATGCGGTAGCCGGGTGATCCACGCTCGTAGACGTAGTCAAACGGCGGGCGTCCGTCCTCATCGACTATGACGCGATCGATCATGCCGTTGGCCGTAAAACCACGCCCCACGATATCCAACGCATAACGACCGAGCGGGTCCGGCACCGCCGCAATCGTCGTAATCAAAGTGACCGGTACATACTTGTTGAGACGCATGTAGAGCGCGGCAGGCTCTCCGACGTTTCCAACCGAGTCTACTGCACTGACCGTAAGCGCCCAGAGCCCGTCGTCGTAGTTATCCCGAGCCAGGACCGCACGGTCGGTGAACTCTTCGAGAGATGGCGTCGTGACCTCACGCGCACTCACGAGCTCTGCAGGCGCATCGGCAGGAGCAACATACGTAAGATCAGTAACGTAGCCGCTGACGATTTCACTACCACCGCTTACATCGACCTCCGGTGGCTGCCAGGTGATCGTAAAAGTGTTTGATGCGAGGTATCCCTCTTCATCGATTGGTGGTTGATCAAACGTCACGGCCGCCGGTGGCGTCGTGTCCCGGAAATAGCGAACGGTAGTCTGCTCAGACCAGTTACCGGCCCGGTCGGACGCACGGATGTGGAGATACCACGGTCCATCCGTATCGGCGGGAAACTCTGCTTGGGTTGAAGGGATCACCTCGCCGCCCTCAGGAAGACGCAGTGCGTCGTCACGCGACCAAGCAAGTTTGTACCCGACGACACCTGAAGCATCGGGACGCGGCGTCCAGGCGAAAGCCGCAGTGTCGCGAGGACTTCGCGACCCTATATCAAAGTTCACCCCTTCGACAATCGGCGGATCTACACGTTGATCCGGCTCGAGGTAGACAATTCTCGTCGGCAGCTCGGGTTCGCTCCCCTGCCGACCGTGCCAGAATATGTGCACACGTTCATTGATAACTGCTGCCGTCGGAAACGTCGCAAACTGATTCTCGGCATTGGTGAGCCGGACCCAGCCTCGCGCCTCTCGCTGGTACACACGCATATCGCCACCACGAAGGGGGTCGATATAGGCGACCACGTAGATGTTTCCCTC
>JBMCTC010000333.1:0-3012 GCA_048624115.1 Spirochaetota bacterium | reverse complement strand
TTGCCGAGCACTACAATTTGGACATTACCCATGTCACGAACAGCTACCGTCGTATCGGGTAGAAACAACATCTTCCGCGTTCACTACGGGGAGCGGGAACTGCTCTGTCGGATCAAGGGCAATAGCCTCAAGCTCGAGGAACGCGCCTACAATCCGCTGGCTCCAGGCGACGAGGTGGTTCTCGAGTCGGTCGACCTCGAGCAGGGAGAGGCGGTCATCGCAGATCGTCTGCCGCGCCGAAACGAGTTCGCGCGGCTCAATCTCAAGCGTGACACACCGCAGACGCTCGGTGCCAATATCGACCTGGTCGTTGCTGTTATGAGTGCCACGCTTCCCGCCTTCCGACCTGCGTTTGTAGACAGAGTCCTGGCCACAGCGAGTTTCTTTGAGATTGATGCTGCGCTTGTAATCACAAAGACTGATTTGGACGAACGGGGTGCTGAAGTGTGGCGGGAAGAGTTCGCCACGATTGGCTATCCAACCGTGTTGCTCGATGCGCAATCGCCGCAGCGGCTCGAGGCTCTGCGAGCACTGCTGTCCGAAAAGCGTTCGCTCTTGGTCGGTCAATCGGGGGTTGGAAAGTCGACACTCCTGAATCGTCTTGCCGGTCGCGAGGTGCAGCGAGTAGGATCGATCAGCGACCGATACAATCGCGGAACGCATACGACCAACGCGGGCATCCTGCACACCATCGGCAGCGCGGAGTTAATCGATACCCCCGGCATTCGCGAGATCGATTGCAGCTTGATCCCGCACGATCAACTCGACCTCCATTACATTGAGTTCTACCCCACGCTTACCGAGTGCATGATGAGAAACTGTACGCACCTGCATGAACCTGAGTGTGCGGTGATGGCCGCAGTCGCACGCGGGGCCATTAGCTCGCGTCGCTACGATAGTTACGCAAAACTCCACGAGGATGTGCGCGTGTCGCAGGAGGACCGATATTGAACCGCCACACGATTCGCGTACTCGAGTTCGAGCAGATACGCCGGGCGGTCTGTGATCGGGCACTCACAACGGAGGGTTTTCGTTCGTTGAAGCGCATGCGAGTTCCGGTCAACCGCACAGAGGTCGAAGGTTTGGCTGCCGATGTAGCGCTGCTCAAGCGACTCTTGTTGGCGACCGTGAGAAGTCCGTCGATGAGCTTTCCCGATGTGAGCAATCCTGTTGCGCGCGTAGAAAAGGAGGGCATTGTCCTCGAACCCGAAGAGCTCGCCGGCATCGCCGCCTACTGCCAGAGTACGATGGAACTGCGTGCGTATCTCGGCGCATGCGCGAGCGAGGTAGAGCGAGGTGAGCAGCTCGAGGCGGTTTGGGGCGAGGCCCCCGACACGAGGAGCGTAGTCTCGCGCATCCGCGCGATCATCGACCCCGACGGCTCGATTCGCGAGAGGGAGATCCCCGAGCTCAAACGCCTTCGCGCCGGGATCGTGCAGGCGCAACAGGATCTCAAGAAGAGTGCCGATGCGCTGGTAAACCGCGACGAGACGCGCCGTTACTTCAGTACGAACGTTCCGACGCAACGTGATGGGCGAACCGTGCTTCCGCTGAAGGCCGATTACCGCGGCAAGATGCAGGGGATCGTACACGAGATCTCGAGCTCCGGAGCGACGGTCTTTGTTGAGCCGGAAGAACTCGTAACCAAGAACAACGCAGTAACTGAAGCCGAGAATCGATACCGAAACGAGCTCCTGCGTCTCTTGCGTGAGCTGAGTGTGGTGTGTAGAGAAAACCACAACCTTCTCGAGCAGACGATTGAGTACGCCTGCTCGGTCGACTTGATCTACGCGCGCGCCCGGTACGCGATCGACTTCGCTTGTGAGGCGCCTGAGATCTCAGAAGGAGCGATTAGACTGCGCGACGCTCGGCATCCGCTTCTCGGGGAGAGCGCGGTGCCGATCAACGTGGAGCTGCCCGAGGGAAAGCGGGCGCTGATCGTCACCGGTCCGAACACAGGCGGCAAGACCGTAACGCTCAAGACGGTGGGGTTACTCGCGCTCATGCACCAATTCGGGCTCGAGGTGCCGGCGGGGCTCGGGACGAGGCTTCCCGTGTTTACCGGGGTCTATGCCGATATTGGCGATGAGCAGAGCATCGAGCAAAACCTCTCGACCTTTAGTGGGCACATGAGAAACATCGGTCGAATTCTGAATTCCGCCGATGCCCATTCACTTGTGCTCTTGGACGAGCTTGGCTCGGGAACCGATCCAGAGGAGGGCGGCGCGCTTGCGATGGCCGTCATCGACGAGTTGCTCGAGAAGCAGCCGTTTACGATTGTGACGACACATCACGGCCGGCTCAAGCACTACGGCTTTACCAATACGCAGGCGCTCAACGCGAGCGTTGAGTTTGACCAGGAGAGTTTGCGACCGACCTATAGGATTATCCCCGGCGTGCCGGGTTCGAGCCACGCGATCGAGATCGCGGCGCAGATGGGACTGCTTCGCCGAGTGACGGGCAAGGCCAAGAGCTACTTGGCAGACGAGGAGTACGACACCGGGCGCATTATTCGCAGGCTCACCGACCGCGAGCAGGAACTCCATCGAGAACGTGAAGAGGCAAAAAGCGAGCGGGCGCGGGTGACGCGTGAAGCAACCGAACTCGAGGAGCGCGAGGCACAGCTGGCGCGAGAGCGAGCCGAGCTCAAGCAACGTCACATCCGCGAGCTTGACCAGTGGGCGGCCGAGGCTCGAAGCAAGCTCGAAAACCTCGTGCGAGAGATCAGAGAGGGCGAGCTTACCCGCGAGAAAACGCAGGCGGTAAAAGGCTTTATCGGCGAGATTGACGAATTTCTCGAACGGGAGCGTGAGGCGGTTCGCGCACAACTCAGCGAGCCTCGCACGGCTCGGAGGAAAGGCGGCACGGCACCGTCTGCCGAAGGGAAGCCCGCGGATAGGCCTGGCCCGGACCGAATCGAGGCGGGAAGCGAGGTAACCGTCGCGAGTAGCGGCAAACGAGGCACGGTCCAGCGCAAGGGTAAGGGAACGACCTGGATTGTACAGCTCGGCC
>JBMCTC010000332.1:0-3029 GCA_048624115.1 Spirochaetota bacterium | reverse complement strand
CGCCGTAATCGTCATCGGATGCGGCGAAGGGCGACACCCATGTGCGGAGCTCGATCGCGTTCATGCCACGAATCCTCCTCGCGGATATGCTGAAGGAAGTATATGCTCGCCGCGTCGCAAAGACACTACCTTGCGTGTGAGTTGACATCGAATCGATCCTGCACTATATATAAATTATTCTACATTAGACGGAGCTTATATAGATGACTGATCTGCTCATCATTGGTGGCGTGGCGGCAGGGGCAACCGCGGCGGCGCGCGCACGACGACTCAACGGGGACATCAAGATCACGATACTCGAGGCGGGCCCCGACGTCTCGTTTGCGAACTGCGGGCTCCCCTACTACATCGGGGGTGACATCGAGTATCGAAGTTCGCTCATTCTCGCGAGTCCCGAGACGTTTGACGATCAGTACAAGGTGGCGGTTCACACGAACACCGAGGCGGTCTCGATCGATCGGAAGAAGCACGAGGTACGCGCTAAGAACACCAAGACCGGCAAGAAGCAGACCTTTCGCTACGATCGGCTCATTCTCGCTCAGGGCGGCAAGCCGATCGTGCCGCCGCTTCCGGGCGCCGATCGTGAGAACGTTTTTTCACTGTGGACGCTCGAAGACATGGATGCGATTGACTCGTTTATCTCCGAGCGAGATCCCCGGACGGCGGTCGTAGTCGGCGGCGGCTTTATTGGGCTCGAGATGGTAGAGGCACTGGCCAAGCGCGGCCTGAGCGTGCGCCTGGTCGAGATGGCGCCCCATGTTATGCCGAATATGGATGCCGAGTTTGCCGGGGCGCTTCAAAAAGAGATTGCCGACTACGGCGTTGCGATGCACATCGCGACCTCGCTCTCAGAGATCGGCGAGAACGAGGTGGTGCTAAGCGACGGGTCGCGCCACGGAGCCGACATGGTTCTGCTCTCGATCGGGGTCCGGCCGACGCTCAAGCTCGCCGAGGAGACGGGCCTCGAGATCGGTGAGGCGGGCGGCCTCAAGGTGAGCGACAGGCTCCAGACGAGCGACGAAGCGATCTTTGCTGCAGGCGACATGGCCGAGATCGAGCACCGGGTGGCTGATCGCACGGTGCGCATTCCGCTTGCCGGCCCGGCGAATCGGCAGGGGCGCATCGCGGCGGAGAACGCGCTTGGCGGGAGTCGCTCGTACAACGGGGCGATGGGGACTTCTGTGGTCAAGCTCTTTGGCATGACTGCAGGCTCGGTGGGCTTGAGTCGGAGCGCTGCGGCACAGGCGGGGATCGATGCCGAGGCGGTGGTCGTACACAAGGCGAGCCACACGGCGTACTTCCCCGGATCTGAGAAGGTGAGCCTGATGCTGACCTACGAGCGCGAATCGGGCCGGGTGCTCGGCGCGCAGGCGGTCGGTCGTGTAGGCGTCGATAAGCGCCTCGACGTGCTTGCCACGGCCATCCTCGGCAAGCTCACCATCGACGACCTCCAGGAACTCGACCTGGCCTACGCGCCACCGTTTAACAGTCCCAACGGGCCGGTGAACATGGCCGCATTTACGGCCTCGAACAAGCGGTCGGGCTTTAGTCCCGCGATCCTCGCCTCCGAGGTCGAGCAATGGGTCTTTGCACACGAGCCGATTGCGATCGATCTGCGCGATCCGATCAGCTTTGGCCGGGCACATCTCGAGGGCAGCACGAACATCAGCCAGGGAAGGCTCCGCGAGAACATGGACCGCATTCCGAAGGAGCAAGCAATCCTCGTGATCTCAGAAGATGGGCAGAAGGGACACGTCGCCTTGCGCATGCTCGCCGCAGCCGGATTCGAGAAGGTAGTGAACCTGAGCGGCGGCTATATCTCACTCGAGCGTTACGCCCGAGCGGCGGGGTTTGAGCAGCTGCAGGTGGGTTTGTTGCCTGTCGAGAGGAAGAGCGTAGCGGATCTGCACGCGGGCGAGGGTGGCGCCGGGGGTGCGGCAGCCCGGGGCGGTGCGGGTGGCGCTGGGGGTGCGGCAACCCGGGGCGGTGAAGATGGCGCTGGGGGTGCGGCAGACGGGGCGGTGGAGGAAGGCCCGCTCATCCTCGATGTGCGGACGCCCGGGGAGTTCCAGATGGGCGCCTACCCTGGTGCCGTCAACGTTGGTCTCGATGAACTCACATCTCGTGTGGATGAGTTCGGCTCCCGCGACCGTGAAATTGTCGTCTACTGCGCGAGCGGCGCCCGCTCCTCGTACGCGCAACGGCTTCTCGAGCAAGCGGGGTTCACGAACGTTCGAAACGGTGGCGGACTGCATCAGATGATGGCGGGGGTGTAGGCCTCGGGCTCGGGGATTACCAGGGCGGGGTCTCTATCGGATGCGGGTGAGTACTGCTTTATTGACCGCAAAGGAGTCGCTACTCGGACGACTTCGTTAGGTTCCGCACGAACGAGTCGGACGAATAACTTGGACTTGGAAGCGTTGGAACTGGGCGCAGTTGGGTGGGGCCACGTGCTGCACACCCAACTGCTTCCGGGTCAATCAACAATCTCAATTGAAAGGACCAGTTGCTCTCCCTCCTTCTCGGCTGGAGTAATGTACTCAAGGGTAACCGAATCCTGCGTGCATGCGATGGGGATTAGGGCAAAATCGGCATTCTGCGTATAGTCGCTGGACTCCAGAAACTCTTCACTGCTCATCGCATCAGTATCGGTTTCAAGCAGATACAGCGTACCTTCGGTCATAGCGAGATCCATTATGAAACCTCGCCTACCGACTACCGTCTCTCCTGTGTTTTTGTTCGTCATTTCGAAAATCAAGTCGGGATAGAAGATAAGTACCATCGAGTCGTTAGCCATTCTGACGGTCTTGCCAACCTCATTCATGGTCGGATTCATGACATACTTCAAGAATCTCGACATCATGCTCTCTTCCGATTCTCCCCGAAGCGCATTTACGTCAAGCATGGCAGTTTCGCCTGTGGATGACACAATCGAGTATCTGACTCTGTTCCCCTGAACGTTCGCGCCCAGGATGTACGACTCACCGGCCTGTAGGTTTGCGATAACTTCTTGACTAGCCAACGCGACT
>JBMCTC010000331.1:0-3033 GCA_048624115.1 Spirochaetota bacterium | reverse complement strand
GTCCAAGATCGCCTTCGCTGGGGATAGATAGAGAAGCTCGGGGCCCGGATTGTTGTCGGCAACGCCTAACCAAGGGGTGCCCGCCGAGGTGCCCGGAATCTCAGAAAAGGTGGTTCCGTCGCTACTTGCAAACAACGAGTACGAGAGGAGTTCGGTGTCGGTTCGGGCACTGACCAGAAGCCAGGTATCAGTTCCGTCGTCAACAACAAAAAGTTTGCCAACCGACTCTATGCCCGGGTTCCCGGTGCCGGGATTCTCGGTCCCAAACACTTGATCGCCGACGACCGTTGGTGGATTTGCACCCGGATCAACTCGATACACTCCCGAGGGAGAACCATCTTGATGCGTAAACGTCGCGAATATGCTTCCTTCGAACGAGACGACAGCGTTTGTGGTCGAGTTGTCATCTGCGGATCCCGGGCTCTCGATAATCTGCCATTGTGACAGAGTGCTCGCACCGTAGTCGATGTCTCGGTAGTAGAGCAGGCCGGCCGAGATGAAGTACCTGTCGGATGACTCCGCCATATCAGAGACCGTCAGGGAGTTGTCGAGCTCGCGCTCGTCGACTACCCGCTGCTCGCGCGCGATGCTGGCAAAAATGCCCACCGGCGACTGTGAACAACTCAACAAGTACATTGGGACAATTAGGCCGATGAGAAGAAGCTTAATCTGCGTTTTCATGATGCCTCACTTAGAAATTGTAGACCGCCGAGAAGGTGAGCGCTAGGAAATTACCCAGTCGTGACTCTTCGCTTCCAGCGGGGGATCGGTCGAGATAGATCTGCGGGATAAGCCACCAGTGGAGATTCGCTCCGAAGGCCCATTGCGTACTGAAGTTCCACATTGCCGAGCCGCCAATCTTGACAAACGGATCGGTCTTCCGGGCGTCTTCGAGTGCGCTAATGTTAATCCCTACGCCCATTGAGATCGGAAACTCCCAGGGGTAGGGTCGGAACACGTAGCTACCCGTCAGGGCAATTGGAACCATAAAGAGCGTCCGTCGGTTCGCGGTCAACGCAAACGTTCCACCGAGCTCGATACCGAGCTTCGTATTGTTCGTCAGGTAGCTCGACCACGCCAGTGAACCAGCACCTCCGAGTGAGAGGTTCGCTCCCTCGACTCCGCCCGGTCCTCCGGTGAAGAAGAGCGGTATGAGCATCCCGAGGTTTACCCCGAGCGATTGGTCTCCGAGCGAGTACTTGGGCACAAAGCCCTCTTCGTTTTCCCCGTCGGGCTCTTGGGCACCAAGCGAAGCAGTACCAAGGGTAATGACGAGAAGTCCAATGATAATCGTTTTGTACTTATGCATAGTGGTAGGTAGAAGGTACCACGATGCCCTTGCCCACATCAATCTTTGCTGCCCGCATTGAATGTTCAGTGTCGACGTGGTACAAGAGCGCATGGCGGAACTTCTAGACGGGAGAGCGATGTCGGAGACCCTTCGGCAACGGGTGAGGCGCGCCGTCGAGCACCTCGCCAAAGGCGGCGTTCGCCCCGCATTAGCGACCGTTCTTGTCGGCGAGCATCCCGCGAGTCTTTCCTACGTGCGGGGTAAGCATCGCTCGTGCGAGGAGGCCGGTATCGAGTCGCGTGACATCCGTCTACCCGAGCAAACTTCAGAGGCAGACCTCCTCGAAATCATCAAGAGGCTAAACGCAGACAGCGATGTCCACGGCATCTTGGTCCAGCAGCCGCTTCCGTCGCATCTCTCTGCCGAACGTCTCGTTGGCGCGGTCGCGCCGGAGAAGGACGTCGATGGGTTTCACCCGGTGAATCTCGGCCGTCTCATGCGAGGTCAGAGAGGACTGTTGCCTTGCACACCTGCAGGGATCTTGAAGATGCTCGAGCTTGCCGAGCTCGAGACGCGCGGGAAACACGCTGTGGTGGTCGGACGGAGTCTGCTCGTTGGAAAACCAGTTGCCGAGTTACTCTTGCAGAAATCAGAGTCCGGCAACGCGACCGTTTCCGTATGTCACAGCGCAACGCCCGACCTTGGAGCAATCACCCGGCAGGCGGATATCCTCATCGCGGCGATCGGCAGACCGGAGTTCATCGATGCGTCGATGGTTCGGTCGGGCGCCGTTGTTATCGACGTCGGCATCAATCGAGTAGACGATCCGAGTCGGAAGCGCGGCTATCGACTTGTCGGTGACGTGACGTTTGATGAGGTGGCAAGAGTCGCTTCCCACATTACGCCGGTGCCGCGTGGAGTCGGGCCGATGACCGTCGCGATGTTGCTCTATAACACGGTTCAGGCAGCTGCCGGACGATCGAGCCAATCCCCGCTTCCCGGAGAAGATTAGCGCCATGAACCACGTAAACGAAATCGACGTGAACGTTACGGTGAGGCGCGTTCTCATCAGCGTGTCCAATAAAAGCGGTCTCCCCGAGCTCGTAGAGACGCTCATTACCCTGCCGGATGTCCAGATTGTATCTACCGGAGGCACATACAAGAAGATCGCTGAGATACTCGGGCAAAAGAGGGAGGAGCGGCTCATTCGTGTGAGCTCATATACGGGCCAACCTGAGATGCAGGGCGGTCTGGTTAAGACGCTCGACTTCAAGATATACCTCGGACTGTTGAGCGAGCCCTACAACACGGATCACGATTCAGATCGCGCTCGGATGGCCGCCGAGCTCATTGACATGGTGGTTGTGAACCTCTATCCGTTCGCGGAAATCATTTCGAACCCAGAGTGCGATGCTGAAGACGCCCGAAGCAACATCGACATCGGAGGGCCAACGATGTTGCGAGCCGCAGCGAAGAGTTACTTGCGGGTCGTACCACTCTGTAATCCAGCGGACTATCCGACAGTTTGTGATGAACTGCGAGAGAACGGTGGTACGGTTTCATATCAGACGCGTCTGAAGCTGGCCAAGAAGGCATTTGCACACACGGCAGAGTACGAACGAGTCATTGCCGACTACTTCGACTCGCTTTCGTCTGAATCGGCTCGTGCTCCCTACACGCTCCACTGAGGAGGAACTAATCGATGAGTACCCGTTCCTACCGCACCATCAACCAAGATGAGT
>JBMCTC010000330.1:0-3049 GCA_048624115.1 Spirochaetota bacterium | reverse complement strand
CCGCAGTTGTCCAGCGGGAAAGTCGGGGTACCCGTAGGGTCGACGGAACCCTCCGGCAAAGTAGGGAGCAGCAACGTTCCCGCGCTCTGACTCGGGAACCTCCCCCAAGAACCAGGTCGTTCGGGTCATTCCGAGTGGCGAAAAGATCTCCCGAGCAGTAAAGGAAGAGAACGCTTCGCCGCTCGCACGCTCCGCCACCGTCGCAAGCGTCGCAATCGCGATGTTGCTGTACTCGAACCCGGCGCCGGGGGTCCATCGCCCGAAGTTGCGATTACGATACGTGCGGCCGTCCCGTTTCAGATAGTCTCTGACATAGCGAGACAGTTCGTAATCGGAGTCGCCGCCGCCACCAAAGATTGTGTAGTGCCGGATATAGAAAAGCGGCCGATCGCGAATGCCCGAGCTGTGCTCGAGAAGCATGTTTCGAGAACTGCCGGGACATCACGGCTCGCGCCTCCGACGACGAGTTCCGTGACAGTCTCGCCACCGGGGACCATCACTTGGGTATTTCCGCCGCGAGAATGAGTTCCAATGCCGGGTCGTAGCCTGCGACCCATTCGTCGAAGGTCCAGGCGGCCTCCCAGCCGGGATCGGGACGAACTACCCCGTCCACGAGTCGGAGACTCTTGCCGCTTGTGTAATCCCAGTATCGAGTCGAATGGCCAATGACCAGGCCGGAGTTCGGTAGGGCGAACCGCCGGACCTCTCCCCATGAGTCGACCGGCGCCGCGAGCGGGGTTCCCACAAGAATCGCCTCGGTTTCTGCCATCGCATCGACCGCCGTCATGATGGCACTGGAAAAGGTGTTTTCACTGATCATGACGTAGAGCCGGCCTCGCTCGATTCCAACTGCTGTGGCAGACAGACGGTTCACAAAGCGCGTGCCCGGGAAGCTGTTGCCGCCGCCGTTAAAGCGCAGGTCGATGACGAGGCGCTCGACCTTACCTGCCTCCACGAGATCGATTATCTCGTTCATCATCGAAAGCGCATCCGTGGTCGACGAGTTGTATCTGAAGTAGAGCGTCGACCCCGCGATTTCATACCAGAAGCGACCGCTTCCTCGAAAGGAAAGCGAGCGCTCTAGGTCTTTCTGCAGCTCAATCACCGAGAGATCGGGAGACCAGAGGCTCAACGACTCGACCGGCTGGGGCTCGAGGAGAACATCGACATCGCCATCCGGCGTCGCTACCGTCAGAAGCAAGCCATCCTCGTCGGCGATGCCAATGCCACGCATGAGACGCGGATCGGCCATGAGCCGCTGTGCGAAGAAGACTCGTCCGTCGTCGCGTTCCGCCGAAGCGTAGGCGGCGACGCGCTCGAGCGCCTGCTCTGGCGGCAGGCCGCCGATCGCGAGAATTCGGCGACCTCGGATCTCGGGAAGTGCCTCGTCCGAGTAGGCGACGCGGAACTCCCATTCACCCTCGGCAGTGCGAAACCGTCGGATGAGCGCCGGATACTGAATGCTCGGGCTCGCGTTTACCGTGGTGTGGCCTTCCTGCAGCAGCGCCAACGCGCCATGGATACCGGCAACCATCGCATCGGCTCGAGCGCGACCATCCGCAATCCTTTCCGCCTCGCTTCGCAACTGGGCAAGGCGAGCCGAAAACACCTCTTCCTCGACACTATGGAACGGCTCAGGATGTCGCCGCACGAGGTCCCGCTCAAGCGCATCGATATCTTCAATCCACGCTTCGGCGGAGAGCCCGTTGAGCTCATTGCCGTAGCGCCCCCAAGAAACAGTGCTCGCACAGCCTGCAAGCACCAAAAGCAGGAGGCCTGCCCCCCCTGCCTGCACCAGTCGGCCGGCGATTCCCGCCGGTCGCACTCGCTCGGAATTTCGCATGTAGCGTAAAGAATCCCAGGTTTGTGAGCGTGGTCAAGTGGGTTGTGCGACGGCATAGGCTATTGACTTGCGCGGGAAAAAACCGATATTTCCATGCGCAAGCAACGGAACTGTCCCTGTGCTAACGATGCTTGTCCAAGGAGCGTGACGTGTCACTAACCGTGGGGAAAGGACCGCCGTAAGAGCTGACGGTATAGCGACTTGCGGTGCTGGAAGCACTCAAATGGATCTTTACAGCGCCAAATCCTCGGCGCAGCAAGATTTATGGTCTACCTTTCCCCAAGCTCAGTGACACTGATCAAGGAGCGTACATGGCGGTTCTGAGAATCCCGAAGGGCTTTGTCATCCCGAGCGGTGCCTATGTGGTAAAAGCGCACCAGATCAAATACTACGATACCAACCTTGCACCTCCACGTGCAGGCGACGTGATGTTTGGTAAGGTTCGCCACATTGGCCAACACTCGAGTCTCGAGAATCGGTCGGGCCGCATTCACGCAGTGCACAACGGAACGCCGGCACTCTTTGTCTACGCGAATCGCTACGCGCCCGACTACTACGAGGCGTTTGTGCCGACTGTCGCCCTCGGACAGGCCGATCTCGTCGCACGCTCCGGACTCATCGGGCGAGTAGCGGCGAAGAACACCAACATCAAAGACCCGACGACCGTGGAGATACTCGGTCACGTCTGCGACGAGGCGGGTCTCCATCTTAACACGGTCGAGCATCCGCGGGTCGTGCCGAAGCGGACCGAGAAGCGATTTCCGCGCGCGAACCTGATTCTGGTCTGCGGCACGTCGATGAATTCAGGAAAAAGTGTCGCGGCGTCTGCCTGCTGTTGGGTATTGAGCACACTTGGGCATCGGGTAAAGGGATCCAAGGTCACAGGCACTGCGAGCCTGAAGGACATCTTGCACATGAATGACGCCGGAGCCGAATCATACTCGGACTTTTCGTTCCTCGGCTATCCATCAACCTATATGCTTGACCGGAGTGAGGTGGTCGGAGTGTTCGAGACGCTCGACCTCAAGTACGGGAACAACCCGGCGAACTACTGGGTGGTAGAGCTTGCCGACGGAATCAACCAACGTGAAACGGCGATGCTGCTCGAATCGCCGGCGGTAACCTCTCGGATTCACCGACTTGTCTTCTGCTCGAATGACGCCTTTGGGGCAATCGGTGGGCTGAGCTACCTCAGGGAGCGATTCT
>JBMCTC010000329.1:0-3051 GCA_048624115.1 Spirochaetota bacterium | reverse complement strand
CTTCTGGTATCTCGACGCAGATCAGCGGGTGCTCATCGACGCAACCCAAGGCGGCAGCATTGGCGACCTGCGACCCTATGCCGGCTGCGTTCCTGTTTCCACCGGTCCCGAGAGCGAGTCGCTCTCGATCGGGAGCTACCCCTACCTGATCCAGAGCCAGCACCGGACCGGGCTGCCCAATCATTCCGAAGATGGCGCGCGTACAACCGCGATTCTCTCATTGGGCGATGTTGAGGTAGATCTAGCAACACTCGAGACCATGATTACCGCAGTCGAACGAGAGGACGGGTGGGTTACCGTACGGCACGCTGCGGTCAGCGTCGAGATCGGCGGAACCACTGTAGAGATCCAAACACGCGTCTCGTTTAAACATGGTGGCGTCACTCGTATCAGGCGTGCGTTTACGCTCGCTGGAGGGAAGCCGGCCGGAGAGGTGCGGCTCACCGAGCGGGCGAAGCTTGCCCCCGGCACAACGGAGTACCCGGTGCCGATGCACGGCATTGCTGCGACGGTCGAGGTCGAGGGCGCGGGCAAGGTTGCCGGCGAGGGCAAGCGAACGCTCGAGTATGCATACGGTGGTCGGCAGATTGAGGAAGCGAGCGCCACGGCAGTCGAGGCGGTGTTTCCGATGACGAACGCGCGCGTGCGACTCGAGTCCAAGGATTCCCAAACGTGGAGCGCATGTGCTCGGGAGGGACATCTGTTTTCGCCCTACATCACTCTGGGCATGTCACGGAGCGTCAAAAACGAGGAGGAGACCGAGGTATGGTTAATGATCAGCAAAAACCAGTAGTTATGAGATGTCCGGTCTGTTTCGGACGCGAGATCGACGTGTTGCTCTTGCAAACGGGAGACGAGCTCTACTGCGTGAAGTGCAGCTTTCGGGGTACCGAGTCAGACATTCGAAGCATGTACGCATCGCATAGGCAGAAGTACAAGAACAGAACAAAGAGGGTTCGCGTAGAAGATCTGTAGGTGGTACGATCGGAGGGAGGATTTCATGAGGCAAAATAGCGGCTTTGGCAAACTCTTCCTTCCGATCTCCGTCACACTGTTCGCCACGGTGGTTGCCGTCAGTCTTTTTTTTGGCCTCTTTATGAATAGAACCCTCGTAGAGACTGTCTACGAGTCGGAAGCCCGCAACCTCGAGCAAGCGGGGGAGGCCACCGAACTCCTCATTCGCCAAGCGTCTACCATTGCGCTCCAAATTCACAACGACGTTCAGATCAAGCAGCTTCTCTTCTTCGATGAACTCGATGTCTTCGAGCAGTCCCTGAGCATGTCACAGCTGAAGAGCTTCTGGCAGGTGGTCCCACAACTTCACTCGATATACCTCTACAACAAGCCACAAGAGACCTTCTTTCTTGCCACCGGCGCTCGAATTCAACTGGTCCAGCCCCAGGATGAGTTCTTTGATCGGCAGGCTGTAGCGCTCTTGCGAGATGAGGACCTGGTGAACTCCGGCCGTCCAGTCGCTCGGCATATCCCCGGCGAGTCAGTCTCAGTCTACACCTTTGTGTTTGACTTTGTGCGTACGGTGGCCGCGGAGGCATCGAGCACGATCTTTGTGAACTTCGAAAAGGAGTGGTTGGCCGATCGGGTCAACCAGCTCGCCTTTACCGCCGACCAGAGCACGTATGCAATAGACGCAACCGGGAGGATCGTCCTTAGCACAAGGAGGGCCGGCCCCGAGGAGGCTACGCTTCTCGCAGCGCTTGAGTTGCTGAAAGCGCAGATTGATGGCAGCCGCAATGCGCAACGCGGCGGGTACATCGTTACCAACGCCGACGGCGAACGTGCGCTGATCTCCGCGTTTTTCCGGCCCGATCTTCGGTGGACCTTTGTGAGAGTGACGCCGCTCGGCTCGCTGCTACAGTCGGTTGTCACGACACGCAGAGTCGTGGTCGCCATTTCGATCGGCTTCTTGATTGTGTCACTGGTCATCGCGTTTTTGCTCTCACGCCGGATCTACGTTCCGGTAAACGAGGCGCTCGACCGTTTTAGCGGTCTCGAACAAGAGGCCGAGCAGTCTCGAAAGGTTGTGAACAGGCAGCTGCTCTACTCGTTTTTGTTGCAGCCGGGGGCCGGAGCCCAGAGCCCGCAGTTTCACTCGCTCTCGAGACTCGAACTGGAAATCGATATCGATCGACCGGTGATCACCGCGCTCTTTGCTCCCGATCGAAACTCCGGTGACTGCGGCGAAGAGCCAAGAACCGGACCCTCGTTTGACGCAGAGATCACGCTCGTGAGAAGGGTAGCCGAGGAACGCGGCGCGCGCTGCGAGGTCATTGACTACCGCGGCACGAATCTCCTGGCGGTGATTGGCGCGCGGACCAGCGGCGAACCTGCCGGCGAAGACTGCGCTTCACTTATCAACGAGGCTGCCGATGCGCTGGCGCAGGAGTTGTCGGTCTCCTTTTTTGTCATTTACGATCCACAACCCAAGCACCTGGTCGACGCTGCGAACTCGTTGCCGGAGCTCGAGGGCGCACTCGAATATCGGCTCGTCCTTGGCCCTGGAGCAGTCGTTGCTATGACCGAAATCGTTGCCCGGGAAGAGCAGCCGTTTGAGGTTTCGCCCGAGCGAATCGATGAGATCGTGAACGCGATTACCTCCCGAGAGTTCGAGAAGGCGAAGAACGGGTGCAGTGCTATCATGCGCGACGCGGCGAGCACAACACCGGCTTCCGTTCGGAACAGCGCAATTCGCTTGATCGCCAGCATTAACCAAGCCATCACAACCATCGAGGAGAATACGGGATCGCAGTTCGTTGTCTCGTTCTCCGCGTTGCTCCGTGACGCCGAGCGATGCGCGACCGTCGGCGAACTCGAAGGATTCTTTGACTCACTGATCGAAACGGTGAAGCGGGGCATGGTAAGGCAGCAATCGCGCCGGAACTCTGAGATCGTCCTGGCCATCAAGCGTATTACCCGTGAGCAGTACGATAACCGAAACCTCTCCTCGGTCCTGATCTCAGAGGAACTCGGTCTCTCGGCTCCCTACGCCGGCAGGATCTTCAAGGAAGAAACGGGAAAAACGCTGCCGGAGTT
>JBMCTC010000328.1:0-3053 GCA_048624115.1 Spirochaetota bacterium | reverse complement strand
AAAGGGCGAACCCTGCAGACTCACGGAGCTCACGGTTTCAGTCTTGATCGTGGCACCGCAGTTTACGCTCTGCTGTCTCATGTTCATCATGAGCGCAGGCCCTTGAATGCCCTCGGGAAACCCGGGAAAGTTCTCTACCTCGGTTGTTGTAGTAAGCTGACCGCCTGCGGCAACGCCGCCAGCCATGAATCCCTCAAACAAGAGGGGCTCAAGCTCTGCGCGCGCAGCGTAGATTGCCGCCGTGTGCGCCGCAGGGCCCGATCCGATAATGATCACCTTCCGTCGTTCGCTCATCTTATTCCTCGCTGTTCTCGTTATCGTTATCGTTCTTGTCCTCTTTGCTAATGCCGAGGATCCTAAGAACGGCGTCGCCGTTTACTTGCTCTTTGTCAAGCAACTCCTCGGCCAGTGTGTCGAGTTCAGCCCGTCGCTCCTTCAAAATACGTTCCGCAGTCTCATAGCCGGCGCGCAAGATGCGCATGACTTCTTCGTCAATCTCGCGAGCTGTCGCTTCGCTGTAGGAACGCTGCCGGCTGAGTTGCTCTCCCAAGAAGACGTTGCGATCGCCCTCTCCGAGCGCAATGTGCGCCATGTTCTCGCTCATGCCCCACATGCTCACCATCTGTCGAGCAATGTCGGAGCACTGTTTTAGGTCGTTCGCCGCGCCGTTGGTCATTTCCTTGAAGACGATCATCTCTGCGGCGCGTCCGCCGAGGCTCATCGCGATACGGTTTTCGAGATACTCTCGGGTGTAATTGTAACGATCCTCCACCGGTTCAGAGACGGTCACACCAAGCGCGCGCCCGCGTGGAACAATCGACACCTTGCTAATGGGGTCGAGGTTGGGAAGCACCGCCGCCGTAATCGCGTGGCCCGCCTCGTGGTAAGCGGTGACCTTTCGTTCGTGGTCGTTCATTTTGAGCGACTTTCGCTCGAGACCCATGATAATCCGGTCCCACGCCTCATCGACATCATTCATGGTAATGGACTGACTCCTGCGCCGAGCGGCATAGAGCGCAGCCTCATTCAAGAGATTCTGGAGCTCGGCGCCACTGAACCCGATGGTGCGACCCGCAACCTTATTGAGATCCACCGATGTGTCGAGAGGCTTCTTGGCAGCGTGAACTTTGAGAATTTGCGCACGCTCGTCCTTTGTTGGCATGGGTATCGTTATCTGTCGATCGAAACGACCAGGTCGCAGCAACGCTGGGTCCAGAATGTCGGGGCGGTTGGTCGCGGCAATCACAACGGTGCTCTCGTTCTGCTCAAAACCGTCGAGCTCGCTGAGCATCTGGTTCAGCGTCTGTTCGCGCTCATCGTGGCCGCCGCCGACACCGGCACCACGATGCCTTCCGATCGAATCGAGCTCGTCGATAAAGATGATGCTCGGAGCCTTCTTTTTGGCGTCCTTGAAGAGGTTCCGGACGCGACTCGCACCGACACCCACGAACATCTCCATAAAATCGGACCCACTCATGCTAAAGAATGGAGCCCCGGCCTCACCGGCGATTGCACGAGCGATCAGGGTCTTGCCCGTTCCGGGAGGTCCTACGAGCAGAATGCCCTTGGGAGATCGTGCACCGAGCTTTGTGTAGCGCGTTGGATCACGGAGAAAATCAACGATCTCCATGACTTCTTCCTTAGCGCCCTCGAGACCGGCCACGTCATCGAATGTGGTCTTTTCCTTGGTTTGCTCGTAGAGCTTGGCCTTGTTTTCGCCAACCTGGAAGATGCCCCGACCCTGCCCACGCATATTGCGGAAGAGCGAGAAGAAGATCCACACCAGGAAGACAAACGGAAGCACCTGGATGAGAATTGCTAAAAAGCTCGGCTGATTTGGTGGCTCCACGCTTACAGTCACATTGTTGTCTTGCAGCAGGGCTGTCCATTCATCGTCCTGCCAGGGCGGGAGGTACGCAGTGTAGGCGGCGGCACTTCCAAAGGTCGATTGTTGACCGGCATTTCCCTCCGTTCCGGTGATCCGTGCATTCTCTACGATCACGGTGGATATCTGCCCTTCGGCAATGAGCTGCTTGAATCGTGTGTATGTAATAGTTTGCCCCGAGCCGCCCTGAAAAAGGTTTATCAGCGTCGGCACGAGAATAAAAATCAAGATCAGTGGTAGTATGAGTCGCCAATTGATCTGAGGTCGCTGGTTGGGGTCGCCCCCTGAACCGTTCTGATCGTTTTGCTGCTGTGGCATGATAGGAAAATAGTGAATAGTGAGGCACCAAACAAACGGTAGGTCGATATGAATTGGTTTCCTGGAGTATTGGCAACGGCAGCCGTCGTGCAGGTGTCGTGTCAGATGTTTAAGTTTCTGCTCTATTCGGCGCGTGACGGCTCGTTCGAGTTCAAGTACCTGGTCACTGCGGGGGGCATTCCGAGCGCTCACAGCGCGTTTGTCACGGCGCTCACCGTCGCTGTCGCAATCCGCAACGGAGTGGGTTCAGACCTTTTTGCGGTGAGCTTTGTCTTTAGCGCGATCGTGGTTTATGACGCATACCGCCTCCGTGGACACGTGCAGCGGCATGCAGAAGTGATCAACGAAGAGATAATCCGCCCAAAAGGCGGCAGGGAGATGTCTGAGATGGTGGGGCACTCACTGGTCGAGATCGTGACGGGCGTGCTCTACGGTGGTCTGCTCTCCGCCGTGGTCACGCTTCTTTTGATGGCTTGAGGGCGTACTCGGCCTAGAAGACCTCGTAGCTCTCGAGCCGGTCGATTTGAAGGAGAATCTCGACGTGTGCCTCGTAGTTACCGGCAACCACCCGAAACGTTGGTGACTCTTTGACGAGAATCGCGCCGGTAGCTCTCCTCGGACGGTTGAACGTCTGCGTGCGGAGGTAGTTTCGGACGGCTACGCGCAGCGCGTCCTCGAAAGCGTCGATTTTGGTCGTTGGCCCAGCGATAAAGGGACTCGTTCCGACACCGGATGAGACGCGGTTCGCGCCACTCAGCCATCCGGATTGCCAGGCGAGTTGTTGAGAGCCGAGGGTGTAAAAAATGCGCGCGTAGAGTCGCCCCTTCTCGGTCCAGGTCTGAAAGACTTC
>JBMCTC010000327.1:0-3086 GCA_048624115.1 Spirochaetota bacterium | reverse complement strand
GCCTCTTCTCGAGCGTCGCTTGCGGCAAGCTCGCCGTCGCGCTTCTGGGCGGCCTCCTTCTTTGCGTCCGTGGCGGCTTCTCTACCCGCCGCTTCCAGGTTCACCTCGAGCTCGACCGTCGCGCCTGCTTCTCCCGATGCCTCGGCGGCTTCTCCTGCCTTCGCCTCGGCGCTACCGCCTCGAGCTGCCGCGGCCGTGGCGTTGGCGGCTCGTGCCTTCGGGTGCGCCGCGCTCGTCTCGGCCGCGGCACGAGTGACATCGCCTTCTTCCGTCGCCCCGGCGGGCGTCTCTTTGCCCTTCCCGGCAGAAACGCGTGCCCCGGCGGCCGTTGCATTGTCGCTTGCTGATTCCAGCGCAGCCTTCTGTGCGCCGGAAGCGCTCTCGCCCTTTGCACGCGTCTCCGTCTCGGTCTGCGCAGCTCGCTCGTCTGATTCTTGTTCCGCTACGGAGCGATTCGCCTCGTCGCGTTCGTCGGCCGCTTGCGCCTCGTCGGCACGCCCCTCGCGTGCCGCGTCGTCCGTTTCACGCGCCTCGCTCGTGTCAACCTTCTCTCGGTCGACTGAATGCTTCTCCTGCTTCTCGCGGGACGCGTCGGAGGCACGGTCCTCGGCCGCGCGATTGTCTGGACGAGCCTCTACGGTACTCGCCTGGGCGTGGTCCTCCGGACGGCTGCTCTCGCTGTGGTACGCCTCGTAGGAGTTCTGTGACCGTGGCGCGTACGGATCGTTGTAGTAGGGTGTCGTTTGGGCGGGTGTGGTCTCGGATGGTTGGGCAATTGCGCCCGGAGTGCTCTCTCGCTGCATGACCCGGGCAAGGTAGGCATCGAAGTCGCTGCCCCCGCTCGGGGCGAGCAGCGATGTTACATGATCTGCTGCAAATCGTTGTGCGTTCGCATCAATCTGTGCAATCCGGCTAATTAGCACCCTCTATCTCCGGCAGCATTTCTAGTTTTTCACCAATGGTAGCTGCACGCTCCGGAGGAAGAAGTGATAGCCAGAAGGGAACCAAAGATTGGCCGCCCGCCGCCTCCGCAAGCTCATCGGTGGTCAGCAGCACGTCGAGAAGGACCTGGTCTTGCATATTGACCATAATCGCAACCGCGTCTGCCGGCGGCATGCCGGTGAAATACTGCGAGAGCTTCACCAACGCTGCTCTTTCATTTTCGACGCGAGCAAGCGCTTGATTGACTGAATTTTCCCGGTCGGCGATGGCGGCCTCGCGTTCGGTAAGCTGCTCCTGGAGCGCTGCGACCTCCGCTTCGCGCTCGGCAAGCGTTGTCTCGCGCTGATCGAGTTCCTCACTTCGTTCGGCAAGTGCCTCCTCACGCTTGGCAAGGCGTTCGCTGTCGAGCAAAAGTGGATCGTCATCGAGGGTCACCGGCTCTTCGCGAGGCTCGAGTCCGACCCAGCGCAACGCCGGGGCGAACACGCTGGTAACGTCGATCAGCCCCAAGAAGTCGAACCAAAGCGCTCCACCGGCCGCAAGCAGCACGACGAGCAGCAAGAGGCCGAGCACGCGGGGCGCCGCCCGAACCTTGGTATATCCAGCATCGTTATACATCGGACTCCTCCCGTTCTCTCATCTTTACCACCTGCTGCGAGTTGGAAATATCGTCAATGGCGCGGTCTTCTTCTTTTTGCGCCTCTTTGTAATACACACTGCTCTGCCGCTCGCGAAGCTTGTCGAGCGCTTTGCGCGCGCTGCTCGCCTCGATATAGCCGGCGCGAACCTTCTCTCGCTCCTGTTCAAGCGTCACGAGGCGAGCCTCGAGCTCAGTGTGGCGACGCGTGATTGCGACTACGTACTCCTCGCGCGAGTGCAGCGCCTCCATGTCCACACGGCCGGCGAACACGCGGGTGTTCCGCATCTCGATTCGCTGCGCATCGAGGCGATGCATCTCTTGTTGCACCCCAACGACGCGGGAGGTGACCTCGGCGAGCTTGAGCTCCCACTCGCGCTCCACGTGACGTCGGAGTTCGAGCACTCGCTCGAGAGAGAAGGCGAATCTACGCATTATCACCGCCTACGAGGTTGGAGACCGGGTTGTAGCCAAGGGCTCCGTCGTTGTTCCCCTCCGCTGCCCACTCATCGGCCCCTTCGGATGCTTCCCCGCCCTGCCCTCCGGCTCGTGGATTTTCCATCTCTGCGATGTCGAGCAGCGTATTCTGCGTCTCCTCGATGAGCGCCTGCTCGTCTACACGCTGGCGCAGGAACGCGTTTATCTGCGGCATTTTCCGAATGGCCTCGTCGATTTCGGCATTGCTTCCCTGCGCATACGCGCCCACGTTGATGAGGTCTTCCGCCTCGCGGTAGGTAGCCATTACTCGACGTACGTAGCCGGCGGCCTCCTGGACGTCGGGTGGCGTGACTTTCGTTGCGAGTCGTGAGACCGAATTCAGCACGTCGATAGCGGGGTAGTGATAGCGTTGAGCCAACTGTCTGCTCAGGACGATGTGGCCGTCGAGGATGCCGCGAACGGTGTCGGATACCGGTTCGTCCATATCGTCGCCCTCGACCAGAATCGAGTAGAAGCCGGTAATCGAGCCCGCGTGGCTCGTCCCGGTGCGCTCGAGCAGTTTGGGAAGCAGGCTAAAGACGCTCGGCGGAAAGCCACGCGTGGCAGGAGCCTCCCCGGTGGCAAGGCCGATCTCCCGCTGCGCTCGCGCAAAACGGGTAACGGAGTCAAAGAGCAGCATTACATCGTTGCCCTGGTCGCGGAAGTACTCGGCGATCGCAGTTGCGACAAACGCACCGCGAAGCCGCGCGAGGGGCGGTGTGTTCGAGGTAGAGACAATCACGACGCTTCGCTTCAAGCCCTCGGGGCCGAGATCATTCTCGATAAACTCGCGAACCTCTCGACCTCGCTCCCCGATGAGCGCAATCACATTGATGTCGGCTTTTGTGTTTCGGGCAATCATTCCGATGAGCGTGCTCTTTCCGACGCCGCTGCCGCTGAATACTCCAAGGCGCTGCCCCTTGCCGGCCGCGATCAATCCGTCAATCGACCTGACGCCGGTAACCAGTTGCTCGAGAATCGTCGTTCGGTCGAGAGGATCGGGGGGCGTAGTAAGAACAGGGTAGACCGT
>JBMCTC010000326.1:0-3087 GCA_048624115.1 Spirochaetota bacterium | reverse complement strand
ATCAACGTTGATGCTGGGACCATGAGTCCGTATCAGCACGGAGAAGTCTATGTCACGGACGACGGCGCGGAGACAGACCTTGACTTGGGAAACTACGCACGCTTCACATCGTCACCACTGAGCAGAGCGAACTCGATAACGACTGGACAGATCTACCAAGAGGTCATCGACCGCGAGCGCGAGGGTCGCTATCTCGGGAAGACCGTGCAAGTAATCCCTCATATCACCGATCGCATCAAGCAACGAGTTCTCGCAGTTGGCGAGCATCCCGATGTGGACGTCACGATTGTCGAGGTGGGCGGAACGGTTGGAGACATCGAATCGGTGCCCTTTCTCGAAGCCGCACGTCAGATGATGCACGAGCTCGGCCACGAGAACGTGCTCAGCGTACACCTCACGCTCGTTCCCCAGGTCGCCGGTGGTGAACTCAAGACAAAACCGACGCAGCACTCCGTGAAGGAGCTGCGGGCAATTGGCATCCAACCCGACATTCTCCTCTGCCGCGCGCCCCATCCACTCGACGACGACACGAGACGGAAAATCGCGCTCTTTACGAACGTTCCGTTCGAGGCGGTTGTAAGCGCCTACGACGTTGCCTCGACCATCTACGAGATTCCGCTCATTTTCGCACGCCAAGAGCTCGACCTAATCGCGCTCAAACGACTCGGCCTCGCCTATGGTGAGCCCGACCTTGCAGCCTGGGAGCGAGTGGTGCGCATCATGACCGACGATAAGCAGCGCGTTCGCATTGCCGTGGTAGGCAAGTACATCGATCTCAACGACTCGTACAAGAGCGTAGATGAAGCTCTCTTCCATGGCGGCATTGCAAACGAGCGTCGCGTCGAACTCGTCAAGGTTGATTCTGAGACCCTCGAGAGCGCAGAAAGCGATCGAGAGGTCGACGCAGCCTTGCAAGGGGTCGACGGCATACTCGTTCCCGGGGGATTCGGAAGTCGCGGCATCGAGGGCATGATCAAGGCCGCGGAGTACGCGCGCACCAATGGCGTACCATTCTTCGGGATCTGCCTCGGGTTGCAGGTCATGGTCATCGAATACGCCCGCCACGTGGTCGGTCTCACCGAGGCGGACAGCACGGAGTTCTCACCCGAGGGACCACACCCGGTGGTCTCTCTCCTCGAGGAACAGGTTGATGTTCGCAAGTACGGCGGCACCATGCGCCTTGGAGCGAGCGAATCACATCTCATAGCTGGGAGCAGGATTCGTGACATCTACGAGCAGCCGGTAATCGAAGAGCGGCACCGCCACCGCTACGAGGTGTCAAATCGCTACCGACAACAGCTCGAGGAAGCGGGCCTCCTCGTTACTGCGGTAACCTCCGATCACAGTCTCGTCGAGTCGGTACAGTGGGACGATCACCCTTGGGGCATCGGCGTACAGTACCATCCGGAGTTCAAGTCCAAGCCTGCCGAGGCCCATCCGCTCTTTGCCGCTTTTGTGCGCGAGAGCATCGAACACCAGCGAAGCGGAGCGAAGCGGGTAAAGGCTGAAGCTCGAGCATGAGCGTCGATCGCCTGCGTCTGGTTCTCGGGTCGCTCGCTCTTCTGCTCATCATCCTCGGATGCAGTATCGACTACGAGACCGGTCGCCTATCGTCCGAACTCTCTGAGGACACCCCCGACACGGTGCTCTACAACCTCGAGCAGCGCATCATCCGTGACGGCTATGAGCGCTTTCGCATCGTTGCCGCCCGAGTAGAGACCTTTTCCGGCCGGCAGGTGCGCCAACTCTACGAGGTGAGCTTTGTCGAGTTCGACAGCGAGGGCAACACCCTCACCGAGGGCACCGCGGACTACGGCGAGCTCGAGACCGACACCGAGAACTTTGTCATGAACGGGTCGCTGCGTTTCTACTCCGCTGCCGAAGACGCATGGCTCACTGCCGAGCGCCTGGCGTGGGACGCCGAAAGCCGACTCCTGCAGAGCGAAGCTGAAGAGTTGGTGTCGATTGACCGTGGCGACGGCACGTTCGTTCAAGGGCGTGGGTTTCGGGCCGATATGGCACGCAATCGACTCGAGTTTGATCGAGGCGTCAGTGGTACGATACCGCTGGAAGGGAGCGGTGAGCCGTGAGATGCTCCTCGTCCCTCCGTCCCACGCTCGCTGCGCTGTTCTTGGCCGTCGCAGCTACCTTGTCGCTCAGTGCGCAGGAGGAGCTCAGCTTCTCGGCCAATCGTACCTCGAGCGTTTTTGCCGAGGGGCGCGAGGAGATTGTCCTCATCGGCAACGCGCGTGTGGTGAGCGACGACTTCGAGATCACCGCAGACGAGATTCGGATCGTCGGCGACGGCCAACGCTACGTCTTGGCCGAGGGGAACGTCTCGCTCATCGAACGCGAGCAGGATCTCTTTCTCTCGAGCGACGAGCTTTTTTTTGACCGTGAAGCAGACTATCTGCGCGCCCGTGGTGGCGCGTATATGGAAGATCGCGAGAATGTCGTTGTGGTCAAGGGTGAGCTCATTCAGAACTGGAGCGAGATCGACCTGACGGAGATCTCGGTGAACGTCCGTATTCTCGGCGAAGATTACACAGCTCGGGGACAGTTTGCGCGCTATCGGCGCGATGCGGACACGCTCGAGCTCGCCGGCAGTCCGGAGGTTTTCTGGCAGGGTGATCAGTACCGCGCGTCGAGAATAACCATTGACCTCGAGCGGGATGAGATTGATTTTGTTGGTGACGTGCAAGCGACGGTCCGTCGCGACTCCGAGGAGTCCGAATGAGCGAGCGAACGACCCTTTCAGTGCAAGAGCTCACAAAAAGCTATGGCCGAAAGCCCGTCGTTCGAGGTGTGAGTTTTTCGATGCACGACGGCGAGGTCGTGGGGTTCTTAGGCCCGAACGGCGCCGGCAAAACCACGTGCTTCTACATGATTGTCGGGTTCATTCGCCCGAATAGCGGTACGATCTTCCTCAATGGCCGCGACATTACCCACAAGCCGATGTACAAACGCGCTCAAGCGGGCATTAGCTACCTCCCCCAAGAGGCAAGCGTCTTTCGAAAGCTCACAGTAGAGCAGAACATCTGGGCAGTTCTCGAAACCCGAAGCGATCTGACGCGCCGGCAAAAGCGA
>JBMCTC010000325.1:0-3104 GCA_048624115.1 Spirochaetota bacterium | reverse complement strand
CTCGTCGGCACTATGCGAGCAGAGGGTCTCGTAACCCTCGCGTTCGAGGATGCGAACAATTCGGTTTGCGAGCGCGGTGTCGTCGTCGACAATGAGAATCTTCCCCCCAGCGTAGCGTGTCATGGGGAGCAGTATATCACAATTGCAAAAATACTCCATTAATACCAAAGCATGAGGGGTCATTTTGATTGGGAGTCGTTGGGCGGATCGATAGGGGTCTCGTGGTCGGCCTCGGTGCCGCTTCCGTCAGGCTTACTCCAGTTGCATCGAAACCTCTCGATCAACTCAATCCGAGCTTGAACAGAACACTCCTCGGTTATGAGTTCGACGCTGGTGCCGGGAATAGGATGCTAAAGCGTGGGTGCGGGGACCGCTCGATCACGAGCGAGCCCTGTAACTGATCGGCAAGTGCCGCGATAAGTCGCAGGCCCAACGATTCGGTTGTGTCGGGCGCGATCCCGTCTGGGATCGGTTCTCCGCTGTTCTCGAGTACCAGCTTGAGTTCGCCGGCAGAAGAGTCGACGATGAGCGATACCGAGTAGGTGATCTCGGCTCGATTGCCGAAGCCGTGCTTGATCGCGTTCGTCGCCGTCTCGTTTATGATGAGTCCTATTGGGACGGCAATCTCGGCAGGAAGCTCGATCTCTTCAATGTCGGTTACGAGGACGACGGGACGATTGGCGAACGACTTGAACACCGTTTGCAGCAGGTGAACGATATAGTCGCTCATAGCGATCGCCTCAACTGTCGTACCCTCGTAGAGCTGCTCGTGCACAATACGGATCGCGTCGATTTGGTGGATCAACGTGTCGAAGTCGACCTGCTCGGCCGAGTTTTCCTTGAGTCGTATCAGCGCAGTGACCATTGCCAGGTTGTTCTTGATGCGGTGGTTCATCTCGCGGATGAGCATCTCTTTCGCGTCGAGTGCCGACTCGAGCGAGCGCTCGGCCACCGCACGGGCAGTGACGTCGTTTACGAGCATGTAGACCAGTCTCTGACCGTCTAAGGTAAGCCTACTGTAGTGCAACTCGACGTCGCGCTCGTATCCGTTTGCGTCGTGGTGCCGCTGTCGGACAGTCCCGCTTTCGTCGGGAAAGAGCGCCATACTATCTTCTCCGGCATTCTCGACAGGATCGTTATCGACCGAGAGGTCGGCAAGCTGCTTTCGACGCATCTGCTCCGGTTCAACCCCGTAGTAGGCTGCCGCTTCGCTGTTCGCGTTCACGATAACGCCGGTCGGCTCGTCTATCAGTAGCTGCACGGTCCGGTTTTTCTCGAAAATCGCGCGATATCTGCGTTCACTCGTCTCGAGCTTCCGTTCTGCGGATCTGCGACGCGTGTTTGCCAGGAACAGCAAAACGACGGCGGCGATCAGGAGGACGAGTGCGATCGCCGTCCAGGTGATCTCGTCTGAATAGAGTGCTAACAGGCTCTCAGGTATGTTGATAAACTCGGTCTGCGCTGGGAATTGTCCGGTACGCATACCAAATCGCTGTATCGCTGCGTAGTCGACCATGAACCTGTTCGAGCCCTCAACAGTGACGTATGCCTCGAAGGGAAAGCCCCCGTTCAGTATTGCCGCGACTTTTTCTGCGACCGACTGCCCGTGGGCCTCTCCGCTCAGGAGTTTGCCCCCGAGAACACCAAGCCCCATGTGATGGTCCACGTGCGTGTACACCGGCGCATTCGCGTGCGACGCGATGCGTGGGATAATGTACTCCGGCGGTAGGGCGACGCCTTGTGAGGCCAGGAAAAAACTCACGAAGAACACGGGGACTTCGGGGGGCAACGCAGCAAGCTGTTCGAGCATCGCCTGCTCGGCCAGACCATCTTCCTCTGCTACGAAGAGAAACTCGATACACGGGTATCGGTTGCGCCCAAGCGTCTGCAGAGTTTGCAGATCTTGCCGGCCGGTGGTTGTGTGGTCGATCACAAAGGCTATTCTCTCGGGATTATGAATGGCCGTGATGAGGTCTATCGTCGCCGAGAAGTTGAGTCGCTCGACGACGGCCGCGTACTGTGACACGCCGACAAAGACTGACGGGTCGAACTCGTCGTAGTTCAGTCCGCAGAACAAGACCGGCACTCCTGGGAAGAGTCCGTCGCGATAGCGCAGTAAAAAGGCGAGCGCGTCGTCGTCACATGAGACAACCACGTCGGGCTGCCGCGTGGCATACTTTGCCTCGAGAACTTCTGCGAATACGGGGAAGAGCTCGTCTGAGGGGAAGCGCTTAGCATCGAGGTACTCGGTAGACACATCGACCAAGAGATCGTTCTCCAAGGCGTACCGCTCCAGGTTCTCCGTGAACCCGTTGTGAACGTCATCAGTCCAGGGAAAACCCGTGTTATAGCTATGAATCACGAGGACGTTTCGGTGATGGCTCTCTGCTTGAGCAGGCTGCACCGCGAGGAACGATCCGGCCAAAAGAATGACGCTAATGGCTCTTTTAGTTAAAAAGTTGCTTATGGACATCCGATTTCAAGTATAGCTCTGTCCGGGCAATCGATCAGTTTTATGCTATAGTTCTCGCGATGACCGACTCGCAGCTCAAACGAAAACTGCGTGATCTCCGACAGCTTGAGCAGCTTCTACGCGGCGGGACCCCGACTTTCGACGAGTTCTTTTCACTGAACGTTGGAGCGCCTGCTCGCTACCCCTTCTCAATTCTCCTTGTTTTTGACGATGCCTCTCGCTGCATCGCCTTTCAGGAGTTTCTCGATGCGCTCTGGGGAGCAGAGCCCGAGGCAGCAAAAAAGCCAAACGACGGTGAAGCGTTTGCCGAGCTCGCCTCGTATCTCGGCCTCTCGTCTACAAGCTCGCGGGCGGAGGTAGTTTCTGCATTCCGCGCGACCCTCAAGGACCTGCACCCGGATACCGGCGGCGACCACGAGCTTGCGGTCGAACTCATCCGCCTCTATCGTGCTGCGATCTACCCGAGCGCAAAGCGCTCGTAGTGCATTTGCTTGTTCGATACTCCGAGATTGCTCAATGCGCCGAACACCTTCTCCATCATGAACGGCGGTCCGCAGAGAAAGAAGTGAGGCTTCTCTACGTTCGAGACGTATTTTCTGATGAGATCCGCGGTCACAAAGCCCGTTTCTCC
>JBMCTC010000324.1:0-3110 GCA_048624115.1 Spirochaetota bacterium | reverse complement strand
GGCTCTCCGCGCTCTCGACGACTACCGGGATCTCTAGCTCATTTGCGATCTCCTCAGCCTTCTCTCGAGTACGATTAAAGATGGCAGTGACGCGAACCTCCTCGATTTGCTGCCATGCGCGGATCTGGTACCGGGCCCAGAAGCCCGCGCCAATCACGCCAACCCGTAGTGTGCTCATGAATCCTCCTCGATGACGACGTACGCGTAATCTGCCCGACCGCCGTCCAGTCGCGCAACTATCATGCGCCCCGATCCAATGAACCTCATTGAGTAGAGGCGTTGGCTATCCATGTCCTGAGGCAGCCGGAGTTCAACGGCGCGATCGTCACCGCCCTCCAAAGCGGAACGGATATCCCAAAAGAGGCGCGCCGTTGGTCGCGGCCCCTTTGACGTACGAACTCCATGCGGTCCGAAGGCCTCGAACAACGTGACAAACCCAATCTCGGCGGCGGCGCACTCGCAAAGCGCAGCAAAGGCCCATGCGAGAGCAAAGCCCTCATCCATGCGGGGATCCACTGTCCGGTTATTGCGATTGGTCTCGAGGTCACCGGCGGCCGGGTTGAAGTGAGGACTCAGCTCGAGCAATCCAATGCCTCGCGGGTTGCCCGGGTAGAGTTCTCGAGTACTCTTGAGTACTTCCCGCAGACCAAAAAGGTTGTCGATGACGGCTTCGTCGTCGCAGTCGTGGACCTGTGGAGAGACCGTGAAAACGATAGTAGCGTCTGCCGAGACAGTAGGCCGACTGCGATTCAACTCGGCGAATGCTCCATCCGTGCCCACGAGCGCGTGTGGCTGATCGCCACCGGGAGGCGCCTCGATTTCAGCGGTCCGGCTGTTCGCAAGGACGCGCGTGACGTCGACCCAACCGTGGTGCTCCGGTATGGTGCTTGGAGTGATCGTTTCGCCCTCAGAACTGCGCCATAGGTAGAGGTGCACACCGGGTAGTTGGGCCGCAACGCCACTGAGTAGAAGATCCCCAATCAAACTCGAGTTGGAATCCGATGCATCCACACGCACGTAGTCAACGGGCGGCAAGACCTCAGCGATACCATGCTCGTCGGCTCCAGGAGCTACGGTCAGCCGAATACCCAACTTTGGAAGACTCCCGGCGATCTTCCCATCGCGTAGTGCAACGCTTGCGGCAGGTGGGTTTCGCAATGAAGTGGCTTCCAGGAGTCGATCATCTACCGCGGGAAGCGGAAGAAGCCTCACCTCTATTGATTGGACCACTGTTTCGCCAGACTCACGGCGCACCGGGAACGGTCGTGAGAGAGGTGTGGAATAGACCTTGTAACTTGCATCAGTCCAGTTTCGCTGGTCCTCCATCTCAAACACGTCGCCCCCAAAGCGGATGGCGGCGAGGTTGTCTCCGACCGCAAAGGTGAGTCGCTCAATATCTGTTGCCGGATGATGTGGAGCAATCTCCCGGGGAAACACGAACAGGGACGGAGTGGGGTTGTCCGCCTTCTGAACAGTGAAGGGCAGGCCAGCGAGGGTCGCAGGAAGAAGTAGGCACAAACCCAACCGGTTCGTCTCTACGGCGCGATGGATCCGCGCCTCGTAGTCTACGAGAATACGATCGTCGAAAGTGTGCACGGCAAGCGTTGACGTGATTCCATAGCCGAGCGGTCTGTAGTCCGCCGAAAAAACGGTTCGGCAGCCCTCGGCATCGTGCGAAAACTCAATCAGGCGTCCGACGGGCAGTGGGGTTCCCCAATGTGTATCCCGAAGGGCCGCGAAAACGCGATAGATGATCCTCGTCCTGCCGGCCCTTACGTTGCAAAGGGCTTGGAGGTTCTGATCGATTTCGCATGACACCCGACCGCCTTCACACCTCTCGCGACTCATTGCATAATTGGTAAGACCTTTTACCACCTATGTCAATGGCGTCCGCATGATGGATTCCAACATGAGACGAATCTGCTACAGTAAGCGAAGGAGAAAAGTGTGGGCAGGACATCGGACGACGTCGCAGCAGAGACTCAGTTTCAGCCGCGCAGCCGCGAGACAGCCGTCGATTTTGTGATCGGAAGGGTAAAGGATATGCTTATTAGCGGTGCGCTGCGCCCGGGCGAACGGCTTCCTCCAGAGCGAGAGCTCGCCCTGCAACTCGGGGTTAGCCGGGGCCCCCTCCGCGAGGCTATGAAAGTGCTTGCCGCACTCGGAGTGGTAAAAATCGTCCACGGCGGGGGCACCTACATCAGCAGTGGGCCGAGCGAGGATGTGTACAATCCCCTCCTGTTCGACCTGATCCTTACCTGCCCGTCCAAGCATGAGCTTCTCGACTTGCGAGAATCGGTAGAAATCGGCCTACAGCGACTAGCTCTGAAGAATGGAAGCGACGAGGATTTCGATTATCTGGAATCGCTAAACGAGCACCTTCGAAAACTCGTTGCGGCAGACGCGGACGCGGACGAAATCACGGCAGCGGACCTCGCGTTCCATACGGCTCTCGGCCAGGCAGCTCACAATCGACCACTAGAGAGGATATACGGTCTCGTGATGGAATATCTTCGACCCTTGGTTCGGGAAACGCAGTCGGTTGCGGAGAACGGCCGCAACGCCGTGGAACTCCACAGCGCCATCATAGCTGCACTCCGACGGAGAGACGCGACTGCTGCGCTACGTGCCTTCCGGCGCGCGATTGATCATTGGGCTGAGCGATTTGGGAGAGATTGACCGCCTCACCGACACGGCCGAACCGCCGCCCGCCGCCATCATCGAGGATTCCTACGAATTCAGGGTGGGGCTTCGGCATCTGGTCAATGAGCGTCTTGGAGGGTGGTGCTGTAACGATGCCTCGGTTGCGCTGCCGGTGAGATGCCGTTCCATGATATAATCACGGTCGAGATGAGGATTATTCCCTGGAAACATCGCCAGAGAACTGTGCTATACAAGTACTTCTCCGTGATTCTGGCGATTTGTGCCGCAATCCTGATTGTGTCCACCATCGCCTCGTTCCGAATAATAGAAGAGATTGTCGTCGAGCAGGTGTATCAGAACTCCGTTGAGCAGTTGGAGCAGGTACGTTCGGTTTTCGACGCTGTCCACTATTCCGTGATCCCGGCGACCGTGCAATTGACGGAAGATCGTCTTGTAACCGCGCTTAT
>JBMCTC010000323.1:0-3118 GCA_048624115.1 Spirochaetota bacterium | reverse complement strand
TGAAGAACACCTGCTCCGCCTCACGCAGGCTCACCTTGTGCGACTCCCAGTTCTTATCGGCGTTGCCTTCCCAGTCGAACCCCTTGAACTCCGGCAGCGACACAGGCTCCATATGAACTCAATGTATATTATGATGATATACAGATCAAGAGGAAGGCCCTGACGTTTTCGAGTAGGCCGCCTGCTCGATGGGCCACGTGGCAAACATGTCGACGCGGCGCGGCGGCTCGTGACGGACAGGCTTTTGAGTGTCAACGCTTGGCGGTTGTTTCTACTTTGTATATACTTCGCTAATGAGAACCACAATACAGAAGTGGGGCAATAGCCTTGGGGTTAGAATCCCCAAAGTCATAGCAGCGGAGCTTGGTTTGGAAAGCGGCTCTGAGGTAGATTTGTTTGAAGAGTCCGACAAGATCATTATCCAACCTCAGAACGGGCATCGACTCAAAGACCTTCTGTCGAGGATTAACGCTGGCAATCTACACGGCGAGATTGAGAGCGGTAACTCGGTCGGCAAGGAGGCCTGGTAGTGGCTGAGTTCGTGCCGGAACGAGGAGATCTCATATGGCTCGATTTCAATCCCCAGGCCGGTCATGAACAATCTGGAAAACGACCCGCGCTCGTGTTGTCCCCGAAAGATTACAACCGAAGGACTAGCTTGCTGATTGCGTGTCCGGTTACGAGCAAGGTGAAGGGCTACCCATTTGAAGTAGCCGTGACCGCTACGAAAATTGTTGGCGTGGTTCTATCAGATCAGGTGAAGAGTCTTGATTGGCGAGTGAGAAAGGCAGCGTTTGCCGAGAAGGCAAGTGCGGAAGTACTGGCGGAAACGCGTACAAAGCTACTCCTTCTCCTGGAGTGAGCACGGACTGAATGATCACGACGTCCGTTTTCATAGGCTCGGGACGGCAAAGGAGTCGGGATGACCATTCTGGAATACTCCCAAATTACTGAGGCCCAATACGAAGACTACATTGGCGAATGGGAACAGAGCACGGAGCGAGCAATCCCTGCTGCGACTCAAAGGAAAGGGCATTCGTTCGCCGAGCTGCGGTCAGCCTGGACGGAGGAAGAGTCCAGCGCAATGTACGAGCGACGTCGGGTTCCGGCGACACTCCACTTCTTCGTAGACGATACAAGACGAATCGTCGGAGCCTTTCATCACCGACACGAACTGACTGAGAGTCTTGCGTTGAGCGGCGGACACATTGGCTACGGTGTGAGACCGTCCGAACGAGGTAGAGGCATCGCATCTATAATGCTGGAGAGTCTCCTGTAGCTTCTGTGGGACACCGGTGCGAATCGCTTACTCATCACCTGCGACGACTCCAATGCGGCGTCCGCCCGGGTCATCGAGAAGGCCGGCGGTTTGCTGAAGGACAAGCTGGTATTCGACGGCACAGTGACGCGTCGCTACTGGATTGAGCGACCGCAATGGTGATCCTGTGCAAGCCTGAAATCATACCCAACAGCAGCACAACGCACGGTATCAACCGCCCCGGGATCTCCGGAGACTTTTTTAGTTGAGTCCAGCCCCTACGGCTGGACCTTCCACAGTATCATAGTAGGACCGCTCAAGTTCAACCGGCGGAATGTCTCCGATCGGTCCGAGCAGCCGCCGGTTGTTGAACCAGTCGACCCACTCGAGCGTCGCATACTCCACAGGACCGAGACCTTGCCACGGACCGCGTCGCTCGATCACTTCGGTCTTGAACAGTCCGATGATCGATTCGGCCATCGCGTTGTCGTAGGAGTCGCCGACGCTGCCGACCGAGGGCTGGATACCCTCTTCGGCAAGGCGCTCAGTGTAGCGAATCGCCAGGTATTGACTTCCGCGGTCGCTATGGTGCACCAGCGCTTCGTTATGGTCTCTGGCCCACAGCGCCTGCTCCAAGGCATCAAGCGTGAGCTCGCCGCTCATCGACGATGAGACGCGCCAGCCGACGATCATCCGAGAGAACACATCGATCACGAACGCAACGTAGACGAACCCTCTCCAGGTAGCGACGTAGGTGAAGTCGGCGATCCACAGCTGGTTCGGTCGGGTCGCGGTGAACTCTCGATTCACCAGATCCAGCGGTCGCTCATCCTCGGCTCCGGCAACCGTCGTGATTGGGCGTCTCGTGCCCCTCACAGCGCCTTCCAGGCCCATCTCTCGCATCAAGCGGGCCACTGTACAACGGGCGACCACGAAGCCCTCTCGCTTCAGCTGGAGCCAGACCTTGCGTGCACCATAGACCTCGTGGTTGTCGTCCCAGACACGCTGGATTTCTCCGGCGAAGAATGCGTCTCGCTGCGCTCGCAACGGCAGACGTGACGTATCGGCCTCGCGCGCCTTCTGCTCGTAGTAGGTCGACGGAGCGCTTCACGTATGACTCTACAGATCGACTCGACTCCGTACTCCCTGCGGTGATCGTCGATGAACTGTGTCATCGCTTCGGTGGGCCGGTCTCATCGACGCCTGTGCGAAATACGCACTCGCTTTGCGCAGGATCTCGTTCGCTCGCCGCAGCTCCCGGTTTTCCCGTTCGAGCTCCTTCATCCGGGCTCGCTCGTCGGTGGTCACCCCCTCACGCTTACCCGAGTCGCGCTCGTCCTGACGGATCCACTTCCGCAGCGACTCCGGCGAGCACCCGACCTTCCCGGCGATCGAAGTGATCGCCGCCCACTGCGAGTCGTACTCGCCTTGATGATCGAGTACGAGCCTCACCGCTCGCTCTCGTACCTCAGCAGGATACTTTCCTTGCTTTCCCATAGCACCATCCTCTCACAGGTTTTGGTCTCCGGGAAAGTCGGGGCGGTTCAAGCCTTGAGAGCAAGAGCTTCTCACCGAGGACCGTGGAGGCCTACACACGACACGCGAAGGAGTTCGATCGGTTTCTCGAGCGCTACTATCCGCGCATCGAGCGGGTGAACGAGATCACCACTGAGATCGTTGACGACTATCAGGGGTTCGTCCGAGAGGCTCACCTCTCTGACGGACGGCCGCCGGCCAACACAACCGTGAGGCTAAAGCTGACCGCCTTGAAAAAGCTCTTCGCATTCCTTCTCGCAGAGGACGCGGTGCTCCGGGATCCGACGCGCGTACTCATCGCACCGAAGGAGGAACAGCGCCTTA
>JBMCTC010000322.1:0-3124 GCA_048624115.1 Spirochaetota bacterium | reverse complement strand
CGACTGCACGGCCTCGTCCGGGGTCACGGGAAGATCAAATGCCTCGAGCGAACCGGGATTCTCCGAGAACACCTCGTTCACGTGATTCATAGCCTCGTGAGTCAGAGCCGATGGCTCCGTGCCCGCGCGCTCCACGATCGGAGGTGGACCGTCCTTTGAGAAAGAGTCGCGGTTCTCCTCGTCGTAGTTCCAATCGCCCCCGGCAGGCTCGTCGTCGTCCATGAGTATCTCGTGCTTCTTGCGCACCTCTCGGTAGACGTACTCCATTACGAGGCGTTTGCGACCGCGTGCGTGTTCTTGGAACTCGTGCGGTGTCGTGTAAAACGAGGGATCGTCGTCCACGACCAGTTCGACGGAAAGCGCCTCGGCGGCACGTTCGATCTGTCGACGTTCTTGGAAGCTACCGGGAAGGTGCACGACGAGGCGGTCGATATCCCTTCCTGCGGCGAACTCCTCAATGTGAGCATCGAGTTCGCGCGTATGAGACCCCTCGGAGATCGTCCGGTGCTCTATCTGGAACCCCGCGTCCTCGAGTTCAGCTGCGAAGTGTCGCCCGGCGCTGCAGATGAGCGCCAGTTTTCGTTTATGCGTTGTGGAGGCGAACAGATAGCCCGTCTCTACCATGAGCACCAAGTCATCTTTCGAGAGCCACGATTGTAGGTAGCTACGGTCGAGTTGGTCGGGCAGGATAATCTTTAATTCGGGCATTTCCACCAATATATGCTTCGCTGGATTCGATCGTCACGTATGGTCGCTCTACGGCGCGACCGAGACAAACGGGGGCCGATCATGGGAGCCGCGCGTACTCAGCGGAGATCTCAGCAAAGAGATCTCGTCCGATCTGCGTAGAGAGACGCGGACGAGTGGTCGCAAAAAACTCCTCGAGTCCGCGATAAGGCGTTTCTTCGCCGATGCCCGCGGGGGCTTTGACGCGTCCGTCACGTTCGTAGAGCAACGCTTGCATGCACATGTCAATGAGATTCATGTCGCGCACAAACACCGCTTCCGGAGTCACCCGCTCCTCATACTCCGACCAACGCCGTTCGATCTGCTCACGGAACGTGTCGGGAGCGCCTTCGAGGAGTTCGTCCATCGCTTCGCGCTCGAGACGGAGTTTCTCGCGGTGTCGCACAGGATCGTTCATAGTCGCGACGCGTGTTGGAACGTCTCCCGTGATCGCCTCTGCAGCATCGTGCACGAGAGCAATCTCAAGGGCAGCCTGTGAGTCAACACCGGCAGTCGTCGCATAGCTCATACACAACAATGCAGTTCCCCAAGAGTGATCTGCAACAGACTCGGGGTCTGTTACCGCCCGAAGCGTCCAGCCGGTGCGGAACTGATCTTTGAGGGCAAAGAGGCGCAGCAGGATTGCAAGCATGCTTTGTAGTATGCCGAATCGACCGTATATTCGAAAGGTGATCAGTGGCTATTCCGCAGTAAGCGCCCTTGGTGTCCCATACGTCGTGGTTGGAGAGGGATTGCCAACCAAGCTCGTCATTCCGGGTATCGAACCCGAACACGCGCTCCCGGACGGGCTGCGTCTACAGGGCGTTCGAGGCGCGTTCGAAGAGCTCGCCGAGGACGGATCGGTGTGTATCGCCTGGCGGCGCGAAATCAAACAGCGTGACGTATCTTTTGAGGAGATCTGTGACGCCTACGAGGATCTGGTAAAGGAACTCGAGCTCGCAGACGTCACGGTCGTGGGAGTATCAACCGGGTCGCTGTTCGCCATCGAACTCTCCGCCAGGCTCGGACTGCGCTGCGCCGGACTCGCGCTCATCGCCGGAGGGGCCGAACTCAGTGACCACGGCAAGCGCCTCATGGAACGGAGTGTCCAACTGGCGGAAGAGGCCGAGTGGAGAAAACTCGCCTACCTCCAAACCGAGGCGTATTATCCGGGTCTTGGGGGTCGCCTACTCGCGGGGATTGCCTGGCTTCTACCGGGTCTCTACGGCACGCCGGAAGATCCAACCCATTTCACCGCGCTCTGTCGACTTGTTGCGCGCGTCTCGCTCTACGATCGCATTAGTGAGATCAGCGCACCGCTCGTTTCGATCACCGGTCGCGCCGACCTCATCTTCCCCCCCGAGGTCAGTCAGCGAACCGCACTTCTCTCCGCCAACGGCGAAGGGATTATTGTACCAGGCGCCGGGCACGGGATTTTCAAGAGCAAATCCTCGTTTATCACCGACGAGATCAAACGTTTTATTCGCTCTCGCTCACCCTCATCCTGAGCCGGCATTGTTTGACCGGGCACTCGACGGCACATACCTTTGCGGTATGAACCTTTCCAAAAGACTCCTATCAATCCCCGTACTGCTGGTAGCTGGCGCCATTCTCTTCGCTTCAGGTGAGCCCGAGGCAGCCGCATCGGATGGCTCGAGAGGTTCATCCTTACCGCCTGCGGGCGGCTTCGAGAACGACCCACCACCGCCTGAGAGCGCGGCAACCGCAGTCTTCGCTGGTGGATGCTTTTGGTGCATGGAAGAGGCCTACGAGGCAGTGCCCGGCGTCTACGAGGCGGTCTCCGGCTATGCCGGAGGAACCACCTCGGAGCCGACGTATCGCGAAGTGACTGGCGGAGACACCGGTCACAAAGAGGTTGTGCGAGTCTACTATGACGAGTCGCAACTATCGTATGAGGATCTCCTCTACATTTTCTGGCGTAACGTTGACTTGTTCGACAACGGCGGCCAGTTCTGTGACCGAGGAGAGTCGTATCTGACCGGCATCTTCTACACGACCGACGAGCAACGGCGACTGGCAGAAGAGAGTCGCGAAGAAGTTGCCGGACGCTTTTCGCAGGAAGTCGTAACCCCGATCAAGCCCCTCGACGTCATTGATGCAGATGCGAATGACGGTTTCTGGGTGGCTGAAGAGTACCACCAAGACTACTACCTGAAAAACCCGAGCCGCTACAACTTTTATAAGGCAAACTGCGGTCGAGTTCGAAGGCTCGAGCAAATCTGGGGTGACGAGGCACTCGCCCCGTCTTTCACCAAGCAATCAAGTTGAGCGTGTGACTCAGTCGCGAGCTAACAATGCTCTCTGAGCCGATATTGGTTTGTTCAGTTAGTCGCCGTCACGAAGCGTTCTCGAGCGATTGAACAACCGCATACTCGAT
>JBMCTC010000321.1:0-3167 GCA_048624115.1 Spirochaetota bacterium | reverse complement strand
CGCCTGAGTGGGATTCCCGAGATTCCGCGCCGAAGCATTTTTCATGCACTCAACCAGAAATCCGCCGCGCGCGAGGCGTGCCTCAGGCGCGGGTTACGCTACGAAGAGGCGGACCTCATTGTTGCCCACCTCGGCGGAGGCGTCTCAGTCGGCGCCCACCGGCAGGGTCGTGTGGTAGACGTGAACAACGCCTTAGACGGAGACGGACCGTTCTCACCCGAGCGCTCAGGAACGCTCCCGGCCGGGCAACTACTCACGCTCGCGCTGTCGGGCGAAAAGAGCGAGGCGCACTTGCGGCGACTCCTCACCGGCGGCGGCGGCCTTGTCGCATACTGCGGCACAAACAGCCTGCGCGAGCTGCGGACCGTGATTGCGCAAGGCCAGGCGGGCGCTCTGCCACCGGCGAGTGCGCCCGCGTCGGGGGGCACGTTCTCGGCCCCGGATGCAGGGTCCCCGGCCACGGTTGCAGAAGCGGCGATCGCGGCAATGGTGTACCAGATCGCGCAGGAGATTGCGAAACACGGGGCTACGCTTCTCGGGGCGGTCGATCTGGTGGTGCTTACCGGGGGGATGGCGCACGATCATGAGCTCGTCGAGAGCATTTCGCGACGGGTGGCGTATCTGGCGCCAATCGAGGTCATACCAGGAGAGCGGGAGATGGAAAGCTTAGCCGCCGCCGCTACGCGTGCGCTGCGGGGTGAGCAGGAGGTGAGGGAGTATCAATGAGCACAAAGGTGGCATCGCTTGACGACGTGCTCTCGCAACGGCGAGGCGGAGCGACGTTTAAGGAAGTAACGGTCGCCGTACCAGGTGCGCACAACCCGGAGATCATCGGCTCGATTGGGAGGACGATGGCAACCGGCTTCGCGAGCTTTCGGCTTATCGGAGACGCGGACGAGATTAGGCGCATCGCGCAGAAAAGCGGCTTGGTCCTCTCGAGCACCGAGGTGATTGACTGCGCCGATGAAGCCGAGTCTTGTCGCTTGGCCGCCGAAATGGCGTGTGCAGGCACTGCCGACGTGCTCATGAAAGGTCTCGTGCAAACATCAACTTTTGTACGGTCGATCCTTGCCCCCGGCCTCGGACTTGTCCCCGAGGGCGGGCTGATCAGCCACGTCGCACTCTTTGACCTACCGGCGTATCCCAAGCTGTTGCTGCTCTCAGACGCCGCAATCGTCGTCGCGCCGAGCATCGAACAGCGAATCCAAATCATCAAGAACGTTCTGCCGGTGGCCCATTCGGTCGGCATCGACCAACCCAAGGTCGCCTGTATTGCCCCGGCGGAGAAGATTAGCGAGAAGGTGGCGAGCACCGGTGAGGCTGCCGAGATCATTCGGCGCGTGCGCGAAGGAGCGATAACCGGAGTCGAGATTGATGGGCCGTTTGGGCTCGACGTCGCGGTGGACCCTGATGCGGCAAAGACGAAGGGCATTGGCGGGCCGGTAGCCGGGGACGCCGACGTCATTCTTGCCCCATGCCTGGACACCGGGAACGCGCTCTACAAGAGCTTGAGCTACTTCGGAAAAGGCCGGGTTGCCGGCATCGTCTCGGGCGCGAAGGTACCTGTCGTGCTCACCTCCCGCGCGGATAGCGAAGAGGCCAAGTACGCATCGCTCCGACTTGCGATAGCCGGAGCGACCGCCGTCGCCGAGTGAACGAGGCGCAGCAGCTCGTCTGTGGCTCGCTGTTGCGCTCGGCCGCGGGTCTATGCCAATCTACCCTCATGAAACTCGTTCTCTTTGGCGCCGGCAACATCGGTCGGAGCTTTATTGCCCCACTCTTTGTTCACTCGGGATACGAAGTAGTCTTTGTCGATATCAACGAGAGGGTGATCACCGAAATCAACCGCCGCGGCGAGTACCCGGTCGTGACGGTCACCTCGGGTTCCCCGCCTCGCCGCGAGGTGATTACGAACGTGCGCGCCGTAGATGGGCGAGACGAGGCTTCGGTCTCAGGCGAGCTCGCCACGGCTGCGCTTGCCGCGACGGCTGTCGGGAAAGGGGCACTCCCGGCCGTCGCACGAAGCCTTGCCGCGGGTGTAGCAGCGCGCGAGAAGGCGGGCGCGGGCGCACTCGACGTGATTCTTGCGGAGAACGTTCGGGAGTGCGCGGCGCTGGTCGCCGAGCACGCGGAGGCGACGAGCCCCGGGACTCGCGAGCGGTTGGGGCTTGTCGAGACGAGCATCGGCAAGATGGTGCCGATCGTGCCGCCGGAAGAGTCGGCGAAGGATCCGCTCATCGTATACGCCGAACCCTACAACACGCTAATCGTCGATAAGCTCGGCTTCGTAGGCAGAGTACCCCAGGTAGAGAACCTCGAAGCGGTCGACCGTATCGATGCCTACGTGGACAGAAAGCTCTTTATTCACAACCTCGGACACGCGGCTACCGCCTACCTCGGCTACGCACACAGTGCAGACCTCAGACTCGTTGCCGAGGCGATCTCGATTGATGAGGTAGAGGCGGAGGTTCGCTGTGCAATGGGTGAGAGCACGAACGGACTTCTAAAGCGCTACCCCGAGGTGTTTCGCCCTGAGCAGCTCAGCGAGCACGTAGATGACCTTGTCGCACGTTTTGGAAATCCGGCTCTTGGCGACACGCTACATCGCGTGGGGCGTGACCTGCCTCGCAAGCTCGGTCGCGACGACCGGCTCGTAGGGGCGATGCGACTCTGCGCACAGGCGTCGCTGCCCTTCGAGACGATTGCCCGCGCGTACTACGCTGCACTCACGTTTCAGGCGCCCGATGCAAGCGGACACCCTTTCGCGGCGGACGCGGAGGTCGTTCGTCGGGCGCGCGAAGAAGGTCTCGATTGGGTCCTTGGTGAAATCTCAGGACTCTCTTCAGAGTCGGCCGAAGATAGGGCGGTAGTCGAGGCTATCAGACGGGTAGCACGCTTTCCCCAAGCTTCGTGACACTCCGCCTGTTTTGCGCTGATCACGGTTCGGTAGTAGCTTCTTCGGACGATGACGGTAGCAGTGTTCGGCGCAACAGGTTTTGTAGGCTCGTCTCTTGTCAAGAAGCTAGTGGACCGAGGGCACAGAGTTCGGATGATCAGCCGCACTTCGCCGACTGGGGGGCTTTCGGCCGGTGTAACTCATCGGACGGCCGACATCGGCAATGCAAACCAGGTCAGTGAGGCGGTGGGTGACGCTGACGTCGCGGTAA
>JBMCTC010000320.1:0-3193 GCA_048624115.1 Spirochaetota bacterium | reverse complement strand
CTTGCGGATGTTCTCTTGCTTCTTCAACCGAACAAGCATTCGCAACCCCAGTTCAACTGCTTCCCGCTTCGTAGTCAAACCAGTTGCTTCTAGTGCTTCCTTCATGAGCGCATCGTCGATCACAATGTTGGTTCGCATAGCACGCTCTCCTTAAAGGTAGTATACACATAATCAAGATAAACTATACACATCCTCTCGATATGACCCGGATCGTGCCCTACCATGCAACATGCGGCGTCACCGAGAGGGGCACCGAAGCAGGGTCTTCTATAGCTACTTGCTCTCGTTCTTCCTCATCCTGCTCGTGCCGGTGGTTATTAGTTTCTCTGTGTTTCATCGGGCTCAGTCGATCGTCTCTGAAGAGGTAGAGCGCGCGAACAACGCGCTGCAGACACAGGTCAGCAAGTACCTCGACCTCGTTATGGAGAACTCGCAGCAGCTCAATCATCTCGTTGTGTACAACATTTGAGACTTACCGAGTAATGACGACCGGTGCGGTGAACCTCTACGTCAATATTCGTGCGCAGACAGCAACGCCATGATTCGCGCACTCAAGGCGATCGAGGGGCTCACCCCAGGTGAATTTCGGGAATCTGTGCAGCTTGATGTTCATTCGCAGCTTCTGTAACTCGATCTACCTGGTCAAGAGCGCCACGATCGCGATCGCCCACGTGCCGAGGTAGAGGAACCCGGCGGTGATGCGGTGGTACCACCGTGCGTCCGCCTCAGTCTGAGCTTCGCCCTCCACCATATCATGATCCGCTTGTCTGCCGGCTGGGTTCCTTAGGTCTTTGATGTTCACGATCACGAGTATCAGCATGACGACAACAAGAACTCCGAGAAGCGGATCTCTCAGAGCTACGCTCAACGCCCCCAAGCCAACTGCTCCCGCCGCGTTTACAACGATCTGGGCGATCGGGTGTTCTTTGAAGAACATGGTCGCAACGATCTTACCGCCGTCGAGTGGCTCTACTGGGAGCAGATTGAAGTAGTTGATAACAAACAGCATGATAACGATCTCTCCGAAGATGGTTCCCGTCTCGGGCATTCCGAAGATCGCAGTCAACGCCAATGCCAGCGCGATCCCAGGCAGCGGCCCCGCCATGAAGAGCAGAAAACGCTCCCAGTCGGAGCTATCCGCCTTTTCCCCCGAGACCGCCATTCCAAACGGCGGGACAACTACGAGGCGTTTGTTCTGGTATCCGGCAATGAGCATGACCAGATAGTGCCCGGCCTCATGAAAGAGCAGTACACCAATGAGAATCGGGGCGGTGGTCCACGAGTAGAGAAGACCCCAGATAACCATCGCAACCGCCAGCCGAGCCACCCCAGCCCCAAGCGTTTTCCAATCCCGTCGGTCGCTTTGGTTCTCCGTTGACGTGTCTTCCTCGCTTTGCAACCAACTCGGCAAGTGCTCCTCAATCGACTCGTCAAACTCGGCGAGTACACTCGTGCCGCTCGAGATAGCGATTGAGTAGGCCGCTCCCGAGGACGACACGTTGAGTTTGAAGGTTAACTCACACTCGCCATGCGTTCGGGTTTCGATTTTATACTTGCCCTTGGAAGTGGGATTGAACCGCCCGCCAATCGCCCTGCCGTTGCAGAGCAACTCTTCCTTTCCAATTGCGTTTGAGCGTAGCTCATAGGTGTCTCCCTCAAAATCGATGGACCACCACGTCTGCATTTTCATTTGCTACAGAAAAGAGCCATAACCCATGTCCGAGGTCAAGCAAAACGTGATCGCGCACCCTCACTCCACCTGCGACGGAACCTTCATGACGTAACGCACCCCCTTGAACAAAATGGCCCGTTCACGCGGTGAAAGAGGAACCAAATGTCACGAACCTTGCGGAGGGAGCCAAAGATCCGCGTAGCCGGAACGAGCGCGTCGCGACCTTCCGGTGCAAGGTAGAAGCGCCTCCCGGCAATTGATGCGCGAAGCGCTTCATGTCGCCAGTCGATCTCAAAGGCTATGCCGGGGGCGGCGTACGAGCCGACGAGCGCCTGCGGATCGGTAGTGCCGTGACCAACGAAGCGAACACGACAGGAGAGCTCCGACGCAACAGACTACGCGGAAGCCGGCATAGACGAACCAAAACGCCACGGCAGCCCGATCACCCTCCCGATAGGCGACCCAATGGCAGCGTTCTCTACTCCTCTTGCGCGTTAGTCATAACTCTGAAGTAGAGCTCAGGGAAGACACGGCGCATAAGCAGGCCGAGGCGAAGCTTGGGGGTTAGGGAAACATAGAACTCGTGCTTCTTTTTTGCGAAGCCTCGCAGGATGCCCTCGGCGCAGTGCCGGGCAGAGTCCCCGTGTTCCTGGTTAGAGTCCATGCGGCCGTGTTCGCTGCCGGTCGCCGTGACCGCGTGTCGGCTGATTTCTGTTCGCACGTAGCCCGGTACGGCGAGGGAAATCGAGATCTTGTGTGGGGCCAACTCCATGCGAGCGACGTCGAAGAATCGGTGAAGCGCTGCCTTTGCCGCGCTGTAGCCCGACCGCCCCTTACTGGCAAGCCGCGCCGCGACGCTCGTCACGACGCCAATCTGCCCACCGCCCGCCGCCTTCATTCGACGAGCAACTGCCTGGGTCAGCCGTACCGTTCCAAGCAGGTTGACGTTTATGACGCGGTCAATCGTCGCAGGGTCGGTCTCGAGGAAGTGCGCTCGCTGACTAAAGCCGGCGTTGTTGATGAGGATGTCGATTCCGCCGAGGCGATCCCAGGCTCGGGTCGCGAACTCTGCTATCTGGTCGTGTTTCTCGAGGTCGAGCGGCTCGGTGACGATCGTGGGGTACTCGGCCGCCAGCGCGTCGAGTCGGTCCTGGCGTCGTGCAGCGGCAAGAACTGCGACGCCTGCCTCTGCGAGTACGCGAGCCATCTCGAGGCCGATCCCCGAACTCGAGCCGGTGATGCAGACCCGCTTGCCCTTGTATGCCCGGAGCCAGCGGCTCTGTCTTTGTGTGCGCGAACGCGCATTCGAGTCTGATGTTCCCACGAGTGCCTACTCTAGTCGAACGTTGAGGGGTGGTCAATCCGCTCGAAGAATCTTGCCTACTACCGTACCCAGGTAGGTTGGTTGATGACCCCGTCCAGGTAGAGGAGGCCTCCCCAGCACAGGTGCCAGGGAGGAGAGGCGCTACGGTGGTGCAGGGCGGTTCGACGTGCCTACGAAAGCAACGGATAGATTGAGTC
>JBMCTC010000319.1:0-3250 GCA_048624115.1 Spirochaetota bacterium | reverse complement strand
TCGATTCCCCTAGTGGGTATTACGGAGGAATCCGGATGGGCGGCTTTTGCCGGCCTTTTTTTTAGCCTGGAGCTTAGGATGAAGCATGTAACCGTACTTCTATTGGACGACGGCTCGCAATATATCGGGACCTCGTTTGGGGCGCCCGCACCACGTGTGAATGAGATTGCCGGCGGCAACTCACTTGCTGCTCGTGCCCCGAAGGGCATTGGCGAAGTTGTCTTCAACACGGCCATGAGCGGCTATCACGAGGTGCTCACCGACCCGTCATACACCGGACAACTCGTGGCGATGACGTATCCGCACATCGGCAACTACGGATGTGATCCGGAGTGGAGCGAGATTGGCCCGGAAGAGGGCGAGCTTCCGGGCGTCAAGCCCGCGGCGATGATCGTTCGCAGCCTCTACACCGGCCCGGTTTCCGACGGTAGGGTAACGCTCGACCAGTTTCTCGCAGACAACCACACCCCCGGCATCACGGGAGTCGACACGCGTGCACTCACCCTCAAGCTTCGAAATGAGGGCTCGCGAAACGCGCTTTTGCTCACACCTGAGAATGGGGAGGAGCTCTCCGAAGCGGAGAAGGAGGCGGGGCTGCGAGCACTTACGGGTTTCCCCACTATGGAGGGACGAGAGCTCATTCGTGAGGTCGGTAGCAGGAAGGTCGTAGAGCTCAACCCTTTGGGCGCGCCCCACGTTGCGTTGTTGGACTGCGGAATCAAGGCGAACATCGTTCGACAACTGCTTGCTCATGAGTGCAGGGTAACAATCGTGCCGAGCGATTTTGAAGCAGCCCAGCTCGAGGCCGTTGGCGCCGACGCGCTCTTTGTCTCCAACGGCCCGGGCGACCCTGGTGTGCTCTCACACCAAATCGGACTGATCAAAGCGTCGATTGGGAAGCGTCCCGTGCTCGGCATTTGCCTCGGGCATCAACTCATTGCCGAGGCGGTGGGTGCGAAGACGTACAAGATGAAGTTCGGACATCACGGCGTGAATCACCCAGTTCGCGACGAGCGGACCAAACGGGTTTTTGTCACGAGTCAGAACCACGGTTTCGCGGTAGACGAGAAATCACTCCCCGACGGATGTGAGGTGTGGTTTCGAAACGCCAACGATGGAAGCATCGAGGGCATCGTCATGGATGATAAGCGCATACGAACAACACAGTTCCACCCCGAGTCCGCCCCAGGGCCACACGATTCTCATTGGATATTTCGCTCGTTCCTCGATGTAGTGGGAGAATAGATGCCTGCGAGACACGATATAAAGAAGATCCTCATTATCGGCAGTGGTCCGATCGTGATCGGCCAGGCCTGCGAGTTTGATTACTCGGGAAACCAGGCCGTGAAGGCGCTTAAGGAAGAGGGGTACGAGGTCATCCTCGTCAACCCGAACCCAGCAACCGTAATGACGACTCCGGGCGTCGCGGATGCAATCTACATGGATCCGCTCGAGGTCCCGTACCTCGAGGATATCATTAAGAATGAGCGTCCGGATGCGGTGCTTGCTACGATGGGGGGGCAGACCGCGCTCAACCTGACCATGGATCTCGCGAAGGCGGGTGTGCTCGACCGCTGGAACGTCGAGGTGCTCGGGGCGAATATCGGCTCGATTTCCAAGGCCGAGGATCGTGGTGAATTCAAAAAAGTCGTGGCGAGCATCGGCCTCGAGAGCCCGAAGAGCGACCTCATTCAGACTGTCGCTGAGGCGCGCTCGTTTGTTTCGAAGTACGGCCTTCCGCTCATTATCCGACCGAGTTACACGCTGGGCGGCCGAGGCGGAAGCATCGCCCACACCCATGAAGAGGTCGATATCTTTGTCGATCGTGCTCTGTCGGAGAGCCCGGTTCACACCGCACTGATCGAAGAGAGCCTGATTGGTTGGAAAGAGTTCGAGCTCGAGGTCATGCGAGACCACGCGGACAATGCGGTTATTGTCTGCTCGATCGAAAACATCGACCCGATGGGCGTGCATACCGGGGACTCGATCACTGTTGCCCCAATCCAGACATTGAGCGATCGCGAGTACCAGACGATGCGTACCGCGGCGATCGAGATTCTTCGAGCGGTCGGGGTCGATTGTGGTGGGTCGAACGTGCAGTTTGCCGTCGATCCTGACAGTGGCCGCATGGTCGTGATCGAGATGAATCCGCGAGTGAGCCGCAGCTCGGCACTTGCCAGTAAGGCGACCGGATTCCCAATCGCCCGCTGTTCCGCCCGACTCGCTGTGGGCTTCACCCTCGACGAAGTCATCAACGACATCACGGGAAAGACCGTCAGCTGTTTCGAGCCCTCGCTCGACTATGTCGCGGTAAAGGTCCCCCGGTTCGAGCTCGAAAAGTTTCCGCTCGGGTATGAGGAACTCGGAACGCAGATGAAGAGCGTCGGCGAGAGCCTCGCGATCGGACGGACGTTTACCGAGGCGCTGAACAAGGCGCTGCGGGCTGCCGAGATCGGCGTGTCGGGCCTCGAGCCGGTTGATGCCGACGAGGCAACGCTTGAGCGTATGCTCTCGACGCAGCACCCGCGCCGGCTCTTTGCCGCATACACCCGGTTGGTGCAGGCGGTGGGTGGTGCCACATCCACGGCCATCTCCGCGCTCGAGAAACAGACCGGTTATAACCGATGGTTCCTCGCGGAGATGGCCGGGCTTGCCGAACTCGAAGAGCGGTTGCGCACCGCCGAGCTTACTCGAGCGCTGCTGCTCGAGGCGAAACAGGCTGGGATTGCAGACGTGCGCATCGGAGCGCTTCGAGGCTTGCCTGCCCGCGAGGTCGAGGAAGCTCGCGAGGGGTGGGGGATCCGCGCGGGCTACCACTTCGTAGATACGTGTTCAGGAGAGTTCGAAGCGGACACACCATACTTCTACTCGACCTACGGTGAGCTCGATGAGGGCGAACCTACCGGCGGATCCGGCAACGATGCGGTGATTATTCTCGCGAGCGGGCCAAACCGGATCGGTCAAGGACTCGAGTTCGATACGTGCTGCACGCTCAGTTCGCTTGCCTACCGACGGCAGGGTGTCAAGACGATCATCGTGAACTCGAACCCCGAAACGGTCTCTACCGACTTCAACGTCTCGGATCGGCTCTACATCGAGCCGCTCACCGCAGAAGATGTCAAGGCGGTCATCGAGAAGGAGCAGGTTCGCGACGTTGTGGTTCAACTCGGGGGCCAGACACCACTCAACATGGCGCGAGAGCTCGAGGCTGCAGGGGCTCGTATCGTAGGCACCCCCGTCTCCAGCATTG
>JBMCTC010000318.1:0-3264 GCA_048624115.1 Spirochaetota bacterium | reverse complement strand
GATGCGCGCATTGAGCGCGGGAAAGCTCTCGTCGGTAATCACGAGCGACTCGGTCGATCGCACCGACTGGGCGCCGTACGTGGCGAGGTACGAGGATGCCGGCAGCCGACGCGCCTACGGTGAGCGTCGTGATATCGTCCTTTACACTGACCCCGTTCGCCGACAGCGAGAAGGGGAGCTCAGTCAAGCGTTCGCCGTCGACGACCGGAGGCGAGTCGAACTGGTAGATCACGCGGACCGAGGCGGGCCCACTCTCGAGGGCCGGTGCGCTCGTACTCGAACTCCTGTTCAAACTCTGGTCCGGTGCTCCGAACGATTATAGACCGAGCTCGTGAGTTTCGCAGATAGAGGTCGGGCCGCTCATAGCCCCCATGGGGCGGTGACGGTATACTCGCCCTGTGCTATCCAACGGGCGAAAGGAGCGAGTATGGACCTACTGACCTCGATAATTGTGGCTGCAGCGGCAACCTTTCTGGTCGATGTCGCGCTGGTCATTGCCTTCTTTCGAGTTCGACATGGGATCGATCACGAGCCGCTTCATGAGGCTTATTTGCGGTGCGATGGAGGATGGCATGAGGCCCATGTCCGCAAATGTGATCAAGGCCTCAGACATTTTCCGCAACAGCCGATTAACACCTACTCAAATCTCGCATTTGTTGCTGCGGGCACCTTTATCGGTTCTTACGTCGCCACTCCAAACGCGCTGATTTTTATGGTCGTAATGGTACTGCTCGCCATCGGCTCAGCGCTCTATCACGGCCTCTCCGTGCGGTGGGCGGCTCACATGGACGTGCTTGCAATCTACTGGGTGTTGCTCGTGTTGATGATTTCTGCAATCGCCGCACGCGCCGGACTCGACCAGCGCCTAACCTCCATCGCGGCCTTTGTCGGGGGTGCTGTTGTCTCCGCCTACTTGCGACTACTCCGCAAAGACGTGGACATGATGATCAAAATAGGATTGCTGCTCGCGCCAGTGTATGCTTTAGCTGCTTGGCACGCCGTAGCGCTCGACGAGCTCGGGAGACTCGTCGTCCTCGGCGTATCGCTCGGTCTCTTTGTGATCGCATTTGTGATCTGGAATCTCGACAAGCGCCATGTCGCTTGGCTACAGGCTGCCGGTCACGGCATCTGGCACATGCTCGCTGCCGCAGGCTTTGCCCTCATTTTCTGGGCAGTCGAGCAAGCGTAGCGCCGGAGGCTCGCCCAAGCGGAGTATTCAATCAATGCATCCAGTAAACCGCCGTATTCACTCGGCCCGATCGGGCGGAGCGCTGTTGCTTGTCCAGGTTGCGGCGGAAATCGAGGCGGCCGCGCTTGATGTCGTTCTTTTGCAAGAGGTCGATCGCGGCACGAGCCGTGCCGACGGAAAGCACCAGGCGCAGGTACTTGGCGAGTCACTCGGGATGCACTGGAGTTACGCGGTTGCCGCACGATCCTCGGCGAATGCCCCATGGCCCCGCAACGTGCGCCGAATAATCGAACACTCATGTGCGCCACAGAGGCGGAGGCAGCCCTTTCGCAGTACCTGCAGCTCTACTTCCGGGGCTCGGCTATGGCGATGCGCAAGTGATGCGGGCGATTGTGCATCGCAAGCCGATCACGAGGACGCTCTAAGCAGTTTCGATTTCAGGCGCAACGCTCTTACTCGTCGCGCTTCGGTTTACCGGTGGACTCGCCGGTGCCATTCCGATTGCAATTGCTCTTGGTCTGTTTTTCCTAGTGCGGTTCCGGTGCTTGATGCACACATCTCACTCGTTATTTCTTCGAGCAGTGCCGATCACGGGCGCATTCGTGCGTGGGGTACGATCGGATTCGGCAACTACAAGAGCAAAGAGCAGCAGCATTCCTGCGCCGACCCATCCGCCGAGACTAAACAAACCGGGCACCCAGAGGCCGATGGCCACACCGCCAAATATCAGGCCGGCCGCGAGTACGCCGTACTGCCACATGCCGTAGAGCGTGATGAATGGCAGGTAGTGTGCGCCCACGACGACCATAAATGCCGGATAGAACCAATCGGTGTTGTACAGCGTCGCGCCAAAGATGACTGGGATGCAGAGCGGAATAATAAAGGCTGTCTGCATCGCGAGTCCGGTAAACGGGTTCTCCTTGGAGAGAGAACCGGGCCGCCCTGCCAGCCTGAGTGCCACCTGCGTGAGCGGGAATATCAACATCCCCCCAAAAAACAGTACCGCCATAGCCACCCCGGAATCGCCCCAGGTGCCGAACGCCGCAGATGCCGCCCATAGAACTGCAGAAACGGCCTGGCCGACCGCGCCCCTCAGAAAGACGGTGCGCACCTCGAGTTGCGCGTCTGAAACTGTCATGTGCTCTCTTCCTGAAGACGACGCTACTCTGCGCGGGGGTGGTGGGTCAAGTTGCCAAACTATCACAAGCAACCGATGCGCATGAGCGCCTCGAGATCTGGGCGTGCCCCCGGCGGGCATTCGTTCAAAACCGCGTCTCCTGTAACACCCCGCCCGCCGGGGTCGGACCCTGCAGGGGTTCCGTCTGACGAACGGCGCGCCGTTCGCCAGACCCGCTCCGCGGCCCTTCCGGCTCCTCACGCGACGTCTCGCCTTGATGACAAAATGTTATGTTCCGCTTATGTGCCAAGCCGGGGTAGATGAGATAACGTCTCCATCGTGAAAACACTTATGGCATTCTTGCACGCGACGCTCGCGATACAACTCGCTTTCGCGCAGCCAGCCCGCTCCTGAGGATCGACTTGCACTAGAAGTTGGCTACTTCGCGAATCTGCCCAACCGTCCCGGTGGGCGCCACGCACGGGAGACCAGACGAGGCGGCACGATCCATCACAGTCCGCAAGCAGCCGTCTTTGTCTTCCATCTCGACGATAATCAAAACGGCGTAGCGTTAACCGGCGGATTGTACGTGTTTCGCGTCGCGCGGCATGGTCTCCTGTTGGGCACAGGCGCTACCGTCGGAGTGCTTCGCACCTTCGCGCCGGCAAACGCGTTTACCCGAGGCAGTGCTGCGATCTCGTCTCGCCTCGATGAGCTACCGGTACGCAGCGCGATGCCAGCGGTCTCTGATCACCGAGATGTTCCGGGACGCCATAACGGCGGCCCGCGCGTACAGTCTCGAGTGGGACTACAGGTAAAACGTGTACGTCAGTCCGAGGAACCACTCGAACGTGCTGTCAGAGAGCGTGATGCTGAGCGCGTCTCCGAACGAGTCCTCCACGCGCCACGATCCGCTTCCGGCCCTCGGCGTAATGTGTACGTACGAGCCGCCGTTGAG
>JBMCTC010000317.1:0-3274 GCA_048624115.1 Spirochaetota bacterium | reverse complement strand
TCAACGATTGATTTCGCGATAAAGAGCGGGCAGTGGATTCGAGCCGTGATGCCGAGGGCATCCGACGGGCGGCTGTCGATAACAATCTTCTTGAGTCCCTGTTTCAGGACGATCCGCGCGTAGAAAGTTCCCTCTTTGAGCTCGGTGATATCGACTCGCTCGATGGTCGCGTTGAGTTTCTCGAGCATGGAAAGAAAGAGATCGTGCGTCAGTGGGCGTGGCATCGGTACGTTACCGAGTCCGATAAGGATCGACTGAGCCTCGAGTTGTCCAATAAAGATGGGCACGGCTCGCTCTGAACCAATCGGCTTTACCAAGACAGCGTTTCCCTTATCGGTCTTGGCAACCGTCCAAATCTCTGCCTCCACGAGCATGATGTCTTTCATTACATCACATATAGTACGACCTACGTAGAGGTTTTTCAAACGCTTCGGGCCGCCCACCTGACCGCATTTTCGAAGAAGATCAAACCGTCGCGCTGTGCGCCACTTCCGGTTCGACTGCGCCAATGCGGGTGGTTCTCCCGCATCAAAAACGCCTCGGGATGCGGCATCATTCCGAGCACGCGCCCGGTCGGATCAACAATTCCTGCGACGTCCCGACTCGAACCGTTGGGATTACGTCCGTAGTAGCGAAGCGCGATCTGCCCGTCGCGCTCCAACGCGTCGAACGCCGCCTCTCCGGCTGCAACAAACCGTCCCTCACCATGCCTGATCGGCACATCAAGCTCGCCCACTCCATCGAGCCACGGCGACGTGCAGCGCTCCTCGCGCCGAACGGTCACCCAGCTGTCTTCAAAAACGCCGTGCTTGTTGTGCACCAGGCTCGCCGTGCGACTCCAATCACCCGAGGCGTTTGGCAGAAGTCCCATCTTCACGAGCACTTGAAAGCCGTTGCAAATGCCCAAAACGAGTCCGCCTCGCGCCACGTGATTGTCAAAACTCTCGCGAAGCGAGGCGAGCCTGTGGGCGAGCATAATTCCCGAACCAACGTGATCGCCGTAAGAGAAGCCGCCCGGAAGCGCGACAATCTGGACCCGCTCAAAAATCCTCGGACTCTCGAGCAAGGCGTTCACGTGAATAGGTTCGACAAGGGCGCCTGACTCTGCAAAGGCCGCAGCCAGCTCGCGGTCGGCGTTTATGCCAAGCCCCGTGAGAAGGGCGACACGCGGCGACTTCTCTCTGCGCGAGGAAGCCGAGTCGCGCCGGGTTTTGGACTTCATGGGCTCGCACGGTGTTGGCACTTCGCCCCCGGCCGTTGTGCGCGGGGAGCCCGTATGACCCATCGAGCGAGAGAAAGCGTTCCACGCGTTCTTGAGGTCTGCGAGCTGCCAGCTCACCGAGTAACCGCAGATCTCGATTGCAACGAGAGGCGCTTCGGTCACGGTTCCGAGCCTTCGGCAGCTCGCACCTAGCGCTTGCTCTACCTCCGCGGCGTGCTCGGGCGAGACGGTGAGAACAAAGCGCCCGGTGCCCTCACCAAAGAGCGTGACTATAGCATCGGCGGGCGCGACTGGGGTGTCGTTTGCGGCCGTGGTTTCGCCCGCGGGGGCGTCGAAGGTGAGCGTGGCGCCGAGATTGCCGCCAATCGCGCTTTCGGAGACGGCGGCGGCAAGGCCGCCGTCGGCAATGTCGTGGATGCTCGAGATAACGCCCGAAGCAATCAGCTCGGAGAGCGCGGCGTAGAGCTCGCGATTGGCCGCGAGGTTCGTCGCAGGCGCGGCGAGTGCGGCGTCTTCGCTGCCGAGTTCGGATGCGGCGTACGCGATGAGGTGTGGCGCGAGCGAGGTTAGCAAGGCGCCGGCAAGGCTCGGTTTGTCATCGCCAACGATGTACACGACGTCTCCGGCGTGTTTGAAGTCGGTGGTCGTGCTGCTGCGAATGTCGGGACATATGCCCATTGCCGTGACGAGCAGCGTCGGCTTGATCGAGACCTTCGTACCGCCGAGGTTCGCATCGTTCTTCATAGAGTCCTTGCCCGAGACAAGCGGCATTCCATAGGCGGTGCAGGCATCGGCGAGGCCACGGCACGCGCGGACGAGTTGTGCGAGTTTGTAGGGCCCGTCAGGGGTCTTCTCGCTGCGCACGGGATCGGGCCAGCAGAAGTTGTCGAGCGCAGCAATCTCGTTCGGATCACCGCCAACCGCGACGTGCGCGCGCATCGCCTCGTCCACCGCAGAAATCGCCATCGCGTAGCTATCGAACTCGCTCAGCCTGGGGGCAATTCCGTGGGTGACGGTAACGCCGCGCATGCCCTCATGAATCGGCCGGATAACCGCACCGTCGGTCGGTCCATCAGCCTGTGGGCCACAAAACGGCTTGACGACGCTTCCAGCCTGCACCTCGTGGTCGTACTGGCGCACGAGATACTCCTTGTTGCCGGCGTTTGGATCGGAGAGCAGGGCGATCAAGGCGTCGTGTAAGTCGAGTGGAGTCGGGGTATCTGTCAGATGTCCTGACTCGTTGATGCACGAGGCGCCCGGCCACACCGCCTCGAGCTGCATTTGCGGTAGCCCCTCGTGCACGAAATCAAGCGAGAGTTGCGCGACCATCGTGCCCTGGTGGGTGACCGAAATCCTCCCATCGTCGGTAAATCTGCCAACCACACTCACCTCGACATCGTGCTTGGCCGCCAGCGCCTCGAGCGCCGGAAGCTTTGCCGGGTCAATCGCGAGGCTCATGCGCTCCTGGCTCTCGCTCACGAGGATTTCCCAGGCGGCGAGTCCTTTGTACTTTAGCGGACACGCGTCCAGGTTGATGGATACACCCCCGCTCTCTTCTGCCATCTCGCCCAGGCTGCTCGATAAGCCGCCCGCCCCGTTGTCGGTAATTCCCTTGATCAGGAGTGCGTCTCGCGCCTCGAGCAAAAACTCGGTCATCTTCTTTTGTGTAATCGGCTCCCCGATCTGTACTGCGGTCGTGGGAGATGACTCATCTAAGGCGAGCGAACTAAACGTCGCGCCGTGAATTCCGTCTTTGCCGATCCGGCCCCCGACCATGACGGCAAGGTCCCCCGCGTCAATGTGCTTGATCCACGCGTCTTCCCCGCCAATGGTTGATGGAAGGAGGCCGGCGGTGCCGCAGAAGACCAGCGGCTTGCCGGTGTAGCTTGCATCAAAGAGAAGGCCTCCGGCGGCAACGGGGATGCCGCTCTGGTTGCCGCCGTCTACAATGCCGCGGTGGACACCCTCGAGTATGACGCGAGGGTGCAAGAGTCCTGCGGGCATTGATTCCGGGGGGACGTCGGGGTACCCGAAGCACAGAACGTCGGTGTT
>JBMCTC010000316.1:0-3297 GCA_048624115.1 Spirochaetota bacterium | reverse complement strand
GGAACCCCGCAGCAAGCGGCGTTCTCATATTGATCAGCACCCCTCCTTTTATTACACTGAGTGCTCCACGTGGAGAGGTGCGAGAGTGGTTGAATCGGGCGGACTCGAAATCCGTTGTGCCGTTCTGCGGTACCGAGGGTTCGAATCCCTCCCTCTCCGCCTTTGATGTGCCGGCTTTTGGAGAGATGGCCGAGCGGCTTAAGGCGCACGCTTGGAAAGCGTGTGTACGTTTATAGCGTACCGAGGGTTCGAATCCCTCTCTCTCCGTCGCCTCTCCAGTGTTGACGGCCGGGTCCCGTGCGACTGGCTATCGCCGAACCCCGTCAGGTCCGGAAGGAAGCAGCGGTAGGCGACCGGTCAGGGCGCCGCGGTGCACTTGGTTTGAGCTGGAGGGGTCTTTTTTTGTCGATGAACTACGAAGTCACAGCCACGCGAAAGAGACCCCGCACATTCGACGGCCTCGTTGGCCAAGAGTTCGTAGTAGCAAGCCTCAAGAACAATCTCAAATCAGGCAGAATCGCAAACGCTTATCTCTTCGCCGGACCTCGCGGCGTCGGCAAAACGTCGGCCGCGCGTATTCTCGCTCGTGCGCTCAACTGCCCTGACGGCCCGGCGTCCGACGGATGCGAGGAGTACCCCGGCAGCGACGAGATCGCTCGTGGCACAGCGATCGACGTGATCGAGATCGACGGTGCGAGCAATACGTCCGTAAACGACGTGCGTCAAATCAAAGACGAGATCCTGTTCGCTCCAACTAACTCGCCCTACAAGATTTACATTATCGACGAGGTTCACATGCTCTCCAACAGCGCCTTTAACGCGCTGTTGAAGACCATCGAAGAGCCGCCACCGTACATCGTCTTTATTTTTGCCACAACCGAACTGCACAAGGTGCCCGCGACTATTCGCTCTCGATGTCAGCAGTTCAATTTCAGGCTCATTCCGCTCGACGAAATCAAGGCTAAGTTGGCACACGTTGCCGCGGAAATGGGCGTAGGCGCCGACGACGAGGCGCTGTTCTGGATCGCAAAGGAGTCTACTGGATCACTGCGCGACGCCTACACGCTCTTTGATCAGGTCATCAGTTTCACCGGCGACCACATCACGCTTGACAAGATCACCGAGAAGCTGGGTCTGGTCGGTATCGATCACCTCAATGAGATCGCAGATGCGGTGGCAAACGGCGACGGACAAAAGCTCATCGAGATCACCGAGGCCGTGCTATCGTTGGGGATCTCCGTAGAGCAGTTCACCATCGATCTGGCCGAGTACTTCCGTGGCATTCTCTTCCTTCGAAAGGGGATACGCAAAGAGTCCATCCTTGGCATGAGCCCGGATCGCTTTAGCGGTCGTATACTAAAGTCGCTCACCGACACCCAGGTAGAGCACGCCTTGGAGCTCGCGCTTGGTCTGTACCGGGCCATTCGATACAGCTTGAATCAACGATTCGACCTGGAGCTCATGCTGAGCAAGCTCAGCTCGCTCAGGGATTATCTGACCCCACGGGAGATCCTTCAAGGCATGCAAGAGCTTCGAGAGAGTCTCGTAGCCAGTGAACAACCGAGCGTTCCGCCTCGCTCTGAGCATCACGAATCTGAGTCCGAGCAACCCGCAGAACCTGGGGAGCGTATTGCCGCTTCCGCGTATGGCGAGCCCGACGACGATTCAGGAGCACCCGAGGTCGCTCACTCTTCGCTTGCAGGGCTCGATCACGATCAGGTTACCGCGATCATCCAGCGTGTTCGACCGGCTCGCCTCGCGCTGAGCACGGCTCTCGAGCGGGCTCTGCGCTGGGAGATGGCAGATGCAGAGCTTCGCATTATCTTTGGGAGCGAGTATCCGGCGAACGCCGCTCGTGGAGAGGAAGAGGTTATCAGAAACGCGGCGGCGGACGTGCTTGGCAAACCGACCCTGGTTCGAATTAAGGTAGATACTGCTCTCTCCGCGAGGGAGCCTGCCCCAACTGACGGGCCAAGCGACGAGAACGTAGAAATGGTCAAGCGCGTGTTTCGCGGCGAGATCGTGGAGGAAGAACAATGAACCCCTTTGACATACTAAAGAACGTACAGCAACTTCAGGGCCGCATGAGTGAAGCGCAGGGCAAGCTAAAAGACGTAACGGCGGTCGGGACCGCCGGCGGCGACATGGTTCAGGTAGAGATCACCGGCGAGTTCGCTGTGAACAGGGTCACCATCTCACCCGACGCGGTGGACCCTGATGACATCGAGATGCTCCAGGATCTCGTTCGAGCAGCGATGAGCGACGCGGTATTCAAGGTCAAAGAGAAGATCCAAGAGGAGATGAGCTCGCTGACCGGGGGCCTCAACCTTCCTCCGGGCATGTTTGGGAACGCCTAAATGGCAACCGAGGACGCGCTCTCGAAACTCGTAAAGCTACTCACCAAGCTGCCCGGCATTGGGCCTAAGAGCGCCACGAGACTTGCCTATCACATTCTTCAGGCTGACCCAGGTTACGCAGAACGGCTCGGTCAAGACATCCAGACCATTCAACAGCGAGTTCGTCGCTGCTCGACCTGCGGTTCGTACACCGAGCAAGATCCTTGTATGGTTTGCACCGATTCGACCCGCGAACGCAATCTGGTTTGCGTTGTTGAACAGCCGCAGGACGTCTCGGTAGTAGAGGCAAGCGGCGCCTATCGCGGCCTCTATCACGTGCTCGGTGGCGTGATCTCACCAATCGACGGGGTCGGACCCGACGATCTCTCCGTGGCGTCCCTTCTCAAGCGCTGCGCGGGCGAAATCAACGAAGTGATCATTGCTACCAACCCAACGGTCGAGGGCGATACGACGGCGCTCTACCTCGCGAAGATGCTCGAGGAGCGCGGGCTTCCTGTTTCGCGCTTGGCACTTGGTCTGCCCGTCGGCGGAGACCTCGAGTATGCCGACCGACTCACAATCGAGCGCAGTTTTCGCGGTCGCACCCGAATCTCTTCGTCGCTGTAGCACGTCCCGTCACCGATGTGCTAGATGTAGACGCGGATTCCGACCATCGTCTTCTCGCCGGATCCGATCTCCCGCGCGCGCGTCTCGAAACGAATACCTGCTTTCTGGCAGAGCTCCTCTAGGTAGGAGAGGTAGTAGAGTCCCAAATCGATTCCGACGCCTGTTCCTGCCATCTCTTCGTAGAAATCTTTGAGGCTTCGTTCTCCGAGGCGGACACTCTTCTGCTGACGAACACCCGCAGAGGTTGCTCGCATCGGGGTGCCGGATCCGGTCATGGTAATGCTCATGCGCGTGGTTCGCGATCCTTCCCCCCCGCTGTTTGTGAAACTCCAGG
>JBMCTC010000315.1:0-3305 GCA_048624115.1 Spirochaetota bacterium | reverse complement strand
GCGAGTCCGAATCGCTTCGAGACGATGCGCGGCAGTCGCTTTCCTACCAATTGCGCGCAGGACGTTCTTCGAAAAGCTCTGGACTCCAACACTCAACCGCGTCACTCCCCCCGCATGCGCAGCTGCCAACAGCTCGGGGGTAACCGACTCAGGATTCGCCTCGAGTGTAATCTCGCGTATGTGCGGCGAGGTTGTGGTTATTCCCGAGAGAAGCGCGGCGATCGACACGTGGGACAACACGCTCGGCGTTCCTCCGCCGATATACGCCGTGGACGCCTGCCCGAGTTGGTCTGCATGTTCGGAGAGTTCCCCGCGCAGCCGCGCGATGAGCCTCCTCTCGCGCTCGACATCCCAGGATGTCTCACTCGTGAACGAGCAGTAACCGCACTTGCTCCTGCAAAAAGGAATGTGCACATAGATACCGGAGATGGGATCCGAGGGCCTATGGAGTTCCGAACCGCGTGATCGGCCAGATTCTGAGCCAGAGCTTTCCGTGAATGTCATCCTTCTGAACAACGCCCCAGTGGCGACTGTCGAGACCAATGGTCCGATCATCTGAAAGGACAAAATACTCATCCTCTCCCAACTCTACTTCGCCGTGCGCACCACCAAAGAAGTCTGTGTCTTGCCACGCGCCTGGTCGGGCGGCGTCACGTACGGAGTAGGCGCGCCCCGATAGTGCGAACTCGTTTACAAACTCTTCCTGACCCGCAGGCTTCACAAATGCTACAAATCGTTCGATGCGAATCGTGTCACCCGGAAGACCAATCAAACGCTTGACCTGAAGCCGGGAACGCCAGTCGGCACGACCAACGATTGACCGCTCCTGGCCCGTGGCAAAACGGGAGACCGGGTCTGCGAGCCGTGATCCAAATCCGTAATCCTGCATATACGCCGGTCGAACCGCGATCAGATCACCCCGTTCGGGCGCCCGAAACCCCGGCAGTCGAGCACCGAAGAGCGGTAGCCGTGAACCGTAGATCATTGGAACCAGAATCAAACGATCGCCCGTATCGATGGTCGGGCGCATCGAGATACTCTGCTGCTCCACGGTTCGTACGAAGAGCAGCGTCGCCACTTGGTACGCGGCAAACAGGAGAAGAAGAAAAACAAGGGCACGCCGGACGGCACGCAGAATCGGCCGCTGCTCGCGGAAGCCTTGATATCCTTGTGATGTTCCTGTCTGCACGTTGATTCCCGACGGCAAGAGAGCCCCGTCTTCGAGCTACCCAGCCAGTTCCTTTATTTCGCCGAACATAGCATGCGCCTTTTGCGATGGCAAGCGAGGAAAAGTTGGCACGACGACACGTAGACCACCGCGACGCGTACGGGAGGCACAGTCAAAAGCTGAATGCTTGTCTCTTTCCTTTAATTTGGTACCTTCTCATGAAATGTCCGAACTGACGATCAAAACGATCAGTACCAATCGCCGCGCCTTTCACGACTACGCATTTGATGAGCGTTTCGAGTGCGGCATCGAGCTCCTGGGAAGTGAGGTCAAATCCCTTCGCGCCGGGCACGTCTCGTTTTCGGATAGCTACGCACGCATCAAAGACGGCGAGCTTTGGTTGGTCGGACTACGGATAAGCCCATACAGCGAGGCGAGTATCTTCAACCACGATCCAGACCGCGAGCGCCGCATACTGGTACATAAGCAAGAGACCAAACGCATGAAGCGCCGGCTTGACGAACGGGGCTACACGCTCATTCCCACGAAGCTCTACTTCAAGGGGGGCCTGGTGAAGCTCGAACTCGGACTTGGCAAGGGCAAACGCGAGTTTGACAAGCGACAAGACATCAAGAAGAGAGACCAACGCAGAGACGCCGAGCGTGAGGCACGGGACCGGTTCAGGTGAGCCACATCAACCCCGTCGCATTAGCCGAGATGCAACGCTTTGCCGAACAGGTCGCGATGGAAGCGGCCGAGGTCATCCGGGGCTACGCAAAGGCCCCACCGCGCGTGGAGCGCAAGAGCGATGCCTCGCCCGTCACTGAGGCGGATCGTGAGGCTGAGCAACTGATCCGCGCCCGCATTCATGCGAGCTATCCGAATCACGGCGTTCTCGGAGAAGAGGGCGGTTTTGAACGAGGTGCCGGTGAGATCACATGGGTGATTGATCCAATTGACGGCACGCGCTCGTTTGTAGCCGGAGTGCCGCTGTACGCGACGTTGATCGCAGCCATCGCCGGCGATCTCACCGGGGATAACCCGACAGAGACATCACACGCACTCGTTGGCGTGATCGAACTACCGGCAACACACCAAGCCGTGAGCGCCTCACGGGGAAACGGTGCGCGCACCCGGTTAGCGGACGGTAGCTACACCGTCGCGCGAGTCAGCTCCATCGATGCGCTGGCACAAGGCATCGTCTGCACAACCGACTTTGCAGACCTCGCGCGCAGAAACCCAGCTTTGCACCAAGTAATCACCGAATCCGGCGCTCAGACGCGCACCTGGGGCGACGCGTTTGGGTACTTCCTGCTTGCCACCGGTCGCGTCGAGGTCATGATTGATCCGATTATGAACCCGTGGGACGTCGCTCCCGTTCCAGTAATCATAGAGGAAGCCGGGGGGAGCTTTTCCACAACCGACGGGAAACAGTTCGTTGGTGAAAGCGCCCTCGCGACGAATGGACGCGTACAGCTCTTCGGACATTGATTCTGTTCTCCGTGATCCGTATCTTTTGACCTTACGCTAGGGGGTGTACCGGATTCGACCGTGGGCCTAAGTGGCACTAAGATGCAGGTGGAGCGCTAACTCCAAAAACTGGCAACCAAACTATCTGCAGACAATAACGCAGACTTCGCACTTGCTGCGTAAGCAGTGAGTGTAAGCTACACAACGTAGCAACGGGCACTCGTTACGCCGCTCTGAGGAACGGGATGCCTGCAAGAAACCAGGGCTTGGCCAGGGGAGCGTCCGGACTCTCTTGGCGACACTTTTCCGGAATACGGTACGGAAGGAATGTTGCTGCCCCTCGTCGTACCGGAACACCAAGCAGTAACTAAACCTGTAGATTCTTAGGTCCGGGTCCGTGGGACGCGGGTTCGACTCCCGCCACCTCCACTTCTTGCGCGATTACTCCCACTCGATTGTCGCGGGCGGCTTACTCGAGACGTCGTAAACCACCCTCCCGACATCCGCAACCTCATTCGTGATCCGTGCGCTGATCTCGAGAAGATGATGCATCGGAAAGGCGTACGCGTCGGCGGTCATGCCGTCCATTGAGGTGACCGCCCGCAGGGCGACCACGTAGCCGTAGTGCCGGGCGTCTCCGGTGACACCGACTGATCGTGTCTCGAGA
>JBMCTC010000314.1:0-3314 GCA_048624115.1 Spirochaetota bacterium | reverse complement strand
CCCCGCACGCTCGCTCGAGGGCATCCATCTCTTTTTTCCCGATCCTTGGCCAAAGAAACGGCACCACAAACGCCGCTTTGTGCGGCCGGCTCTGAGCTCGCTCATGGCCTCGCGGCTGACGGCGGGAGGATATCTCTACATGGTGACCGACTGGCAGGAATATGCCTCGGAGGCGCTCAAAGTGCTGAGCGATACCGAGGGTCTGTCCAATGCGTATGAGGCTTTTGCCGAGCCTCAATCCTGGCGTCCAGCAACTGCGTTTGAGGCCAAGGGGCGGCAGAACGGCCGCCCAATTCGCGAGCTATATTTTACAGCCACATAGCCAACCTCCGCGGTTTTTGGTAGCATATGCAAGATTTTCGCATAGTTATACAAAAAGGACGCAGATGGAGAAACGAGAAGAAGACTTCCTCAACGCCCACGTCGAGCGCGCGAAGAGAATGACCGTAATAAGCCCGCAGGAGTACCTCAAGTACAACGCGAAGCGCGGCCTGCGGCACGAGGACGGAACCGGTGTGCTCGCCGGCCTGACCGAGATCGGAGAGGTACACGGCTACATTATCGATGAGGGTGAGCGCATTCCCGCGCCGGGACGCCTCTCGTATCGCGGAATCGATGTAACCGACATCGTCACCGGGTTCCAGGCCGCCAACAGGTTTGGCTTCGAGGAAGTAGCCTATCTTCTGCTTTTTGGGGATCTTCCGACTGCCGATCGGCTCGCGGAGTTCTCCGAGCTCCTTGGCGAGCGGCGATTTCTGCCCACCGGCTTTACCGAAGACATGGTGCTTCGCGCGCCGAGTAACGACATCATGAACAAGCTCGCGCGAAGCGTCCTTGTGAGCTACTCCTACGACGATCATGCAGAGGATCGCACCGTCAAGAACATCTTGCGTCAGAGCATCGAGCTCATTGCGCGCTTCCCGACGATTATCGCCTACGCCTATCAGGCGAAGCGTCACTATTTCAACAGTGAGAGCCTCTTTATTCACGCGCCGGAAGCGGGCCTGAGTACGGCAGAAAACTTCCTCCAGATGATTCGTGCCGATCGTGAGTACACACCACTGGAGGCGGAGACGCTCGACCTTGCTCTCGTCTTGCACGCGGAGCACGGCGGAGGAAACAACTCGGCCTTTACAATTCACGTGGTCTCCTCTGCGGCGACCGACGCGTACGCGGTCATTTCCGCGGCAGTCGGTTCGCTCAAAGGAGCCAAGCATGGTGGCGCGAGCTATCGTGTCATGAGCATGATGAAGGACATCAAAGAGAACGTAAAGGACTGGGCCGACGCAGACGAGGTGCAGGCATATCTCGAGAGGATTCTCAGAAAGGAGGCAGGAGACGGCTCCGGCCTTATCTACGGAATGGGGCACGCGGTCTACACGGTCAGCGATCCGAGGGCGATTCTCCTGAGGCAAAAGGCAGGCGAACTCGCACGAGAGAAGAGCAGAGACCCGGAGTTTGAGCTCTATCGCCTCGTAGAGACAATGACACCGGCAGCGTTCCGCGCCGTAAAAGGCTTCGACCGTGTGATTGCCCCCAACGTCGACTTCTTCTCGGGGTTTGTCTACTCGATGCTCAACATCCCCGAAGAGCTCTACACGCCGATCTTTGCCGCAAGCCGTATCGCCGGCTGGTGTGCGCACCTTCTCGAAGAGGAAGTCTCGGGCGGGCGTATTATCCGTCCTGCATACAAGTGTGTTATGCCTCGACGGCCCTACACGCCGATCGAGTCACGCCTTCCTGCGACAAAAAAAGCCCAGGCCTAAGACCTGGGCTCTCGATAACTGCGCCGCCGGCCGGCGCGTTGCCGTGGAGGTGACTTAACTCTCCGCCTCTTCGGCTGCCTTTGCGGCAGCTACGACATCGTCGGCGATCTTGCCGGAGATCGGGTTGTAGTGGTCAAACTCGAGTTCGAAGCCACCGGTCCCTGAGGTAATCGAACGAAGGTCGATCGCGTAGCGCAGGAGTTCCGACTGGGGCACCTGGGCTTTGATTTCGATGATGCCGCCGCCGAGCTGCTCTTGACCCATGACGCGTCCTCGTCGTCCCGAGAGGTCGCCGAGCACATCTCCCAAATACTCATCTTCAATAAAGACGTTGAGACTCATAATGGGTTCGAGCAGCGTCGGCCCCGCCTTCTTCATTGACTCTTTGAGCGCGCCACGCGCTGCGAGCTTGAACGCCATTTCAGAGGAGTCAACAGGGTGCTCTTTCCCGTCCAAGAGCTCGATTCCGACGTCGACGACCGGATAGCCTGCAAGTACGCCCGACTCCATCGCATCGTGAAGGCCCTTCTCGATGCCGGGGATATAGCCCTTACTGACCGCACCGCCCTTGATCAGGTTCTCGAAACTGTATTGCTGCCCTCGCGCAAGCGGCTTGATCTTGATCACGACACGACCATACTGCCCGTGTCCACCCGACTGCTTCTTGTGGGTGTACTCGGCGTCGGCGGTCTTTGTGATCGTTTCTCGGTATGCGACCTTGGGTATGCGGGTCGAAACCTCGAGCTTGCCGTTCTCCTTGATCTTGTCGAGGACCATCGTGAGGTGCTGCTCACCCATGCCGCTTGCGACTGTTTCCCTGGTCTCTGGGTTGTAACGAACGACAAAGGTAAGGTCTTCTTCTGTTGCCCGATTGATCAGCTGGGCAAGCTTGTCTTCGTCCTTTCGATTCTCCGCCTCGAAGGCGACAGAGTGGACCGGCTGCGGTAGTCGGAGGCGTTTGTATACAACCTGGTTGTCGCTCGTGCCGTAACTGTCGTTGGTTTGCGCCGTGGCAACCTTGGACATTACACCGATATCTCCGGCAACGATTGCATCGACCTCGTCAAGTTTCTTCCCGAGCGCGGTATAGAGTTTGCTGACGCGATCCTTCTTTTGCTCGCGGACGTTGAAGAGCTCGGTACTGTGATCGAGGACCCCTGTCATCGTCTTGATAAAGCTGAGTTTACCGGAAAACTGATCAATGCTCGTCTTGAACACGAGGGCAGAGAAGGGCGCATCTTGAGTAATGGTGACCGTCTCTTCGGTCTCGCCCTTCATAGCGGTTTCTTCGATGCCTGCCGGGCTCGGCCCGATGTTCGCGAGGAAGTTCAAGACCGAGGAGATGCCGCTTACCCGAGTTGCCGAGCCGCAGAGTACCGGGACGATCTTGTTCGCGCGGAGTCCCTCAGCGAGGCCACGACGGATCTCTTCGATTGTCAGCGTCTCTTCCTCGAGATACTTCATCTCGAGCTCTTCGTCACCCTCGGCGGCGGCGCCGATGAGCGAGGCGTACGCTTCGTCGACCTGATCCTTGAACTCGTCGGGGAT
>JBMCTC010000313.1:0-3340 GCA_048624115.1 Spirochaetota bacterium | reverse complement strand
AGATTGATCTCACACGCCGTCGCGGGGACTGTCACACCGAAGTTCTCGAGCACCTGCGGATGCAGTTCGCCAAACACGCCCACCGGACGCCCGTTGACAATTACCTCTGCCTGGCGGCCGGGTATAAATCGCGGGTCTTCGCACTCGCGCACCTCGTACTCGCGCGAGAGGTAGTACATGAGGATGGAGAGGTTTCCAGAGATCTCGGTGAAGTTTGCCTCTGCGTCGGCACTGACAAAACACAGCGCCTCAATGGTCGCAACGCCATGATTCTCATCGGGGTCAAAGCGCGCAACCTTCCCAACCTCGAAGACACGGTGGGGATAGGCGGCATGACCCGAGACTGCCTCTGCATTGAGCAGAAACGGTAGACTGGAGTTTCGAACGTACTCATAGTTCTCCGACATCGGATTGGAGAGTTTCACGACCTGTTGGTCGTGGCCGGCGTACTGCTCCCCGATTGCGATCGGACGTAGACGCTCGATGAAGTCGCGGCCGGAGCCCATATAGGGAAAGATCATCTCGAGAAAGCCCATCCCGACCATGATGCCGATGACCTCACGAGAAAAGCGCTCCTGCTCAGTTAGGCGACCAACCGTGAAGTCGGACGGCATCTCAGGCGCAAAACTCGTCATGCCTCTACCAATGATCACGTCTTCGACGACGTCTACCGGATGCAAGAAGTCGTTTCGGTACTCCGGTGGATAGGCAACCATCTCGTCACCGGCAGACTCGGTTCGGACGCCCATTGCGCGAAGGGCGATCGTTGCATCGTTGTGGCTCACTTCCTCGCCAATGAGGCGCCTGAAAAGCGGTGTTTGGACCCGGACCGGTTCCTGGAAGTAGTAGGGAGTCACCACGCTCCTTCCAAACGGCGTCTCGTAAGGGTATTCGACGGTCACCGGGTGGATCGTGTGCCCGGCGTCTGCGAGATCGCAGGCGATGATCGAGCACGCGAGCACGAGCGACTCGAGATCGGTGCCGGTCAGCTCGACAAAGAGTTCCTCGTCGCCCTCCTCTACTGCGCCGACCCGAGCGCTATTGATCACAGGAGGAAAACTCAGGACCTCGCCGTCGGCGTCGGTCAAGAACGGCATCTTTGGGAAGTCGGCAACAATCGGCCCAAACTCCTGACCCTTTGGATGCTCCGCTATGATTTCGCGAAGGGAGAGCTCGGAATCCATGCCGAGCGGGACGAACTTCGTCTTGTCTGGATCGACCGCCGTGTAGTGCACAGGAAAGCTCATGAGCGAAGTTCGGTAGACGCCCATCGCAATCGACTTCCGTCGCCGGCCAAAGTTGTTGCAGAGCTTCTCCTGGCTCTGGATAAGATCCTTGAGCGAGGCCTCATCGATTGGCTTACCCGAGACGGCAAACCCGGCGATGTACGGACGATACTCCTCGAGGGCAGGATCAACCTTGATCGTTCGCTTCCCAGCGTCCTGTACGGCGCCTTTTCGCGAGAAGAAATCGTAGCTCGGGATCTCCGCACCGAGGTAGATCCGCAGTTGGCGTCCAAGCCCTGCGGTAGACCAGAGGTCGGGCCTGTTCGTGTCGTTGAGCTCAATTTTCATGATGCCTTCGGCGTCGACCGACTCATCGATCTCGCCCTTGGCGGCTTCGAGCAGTACCTCGAGTTCGTCCTCGGGCATCTTTTTGCCCATATAGCCAAAAAGGGTGTCCTGGTAGAGTTCGATCTTGGGCATTAGCCAACCCTCCGTCGCCGTACGCTCTGAATATCAGGGGTGAAGAGTTCTCGCAGATCGTTCAGGCCGAGCTTCATCAATGCCATCCGGTCGATGCCGAGGCCCCACGCGAGCACCGGAACGTGCACGCCCTGCGGTTCGGTGACCTCCGGCCGGAAAATGCCCGAGCCGCCGAGTTCGAACCAGCCGAGAATCGGGTGCTTGATATGCACCTCGACCGAGGGTTCGGTAAAGGGGAAGTAGCCGGGCACGTACTTCACGTCGGTGGCCCCGGCCACCTCGACCGCGAACATCTCGAGCAATCCGAGTAGCGTCTTGAGATTCACATCCTCGCCGAGCACAATCCCCTCGGTCTGATAGAAGTCCGAGAGGTGTGTGGCGTCTACGTCGTCGGGGCGAAAGCAGCGCAGCATCCCAAAGTAGCGGCCTGGTACATTCGCCGACTTCAAGGTTCGAGCAGAGACTGCGGTGCCCTGACTCCGCAGGATCAACCGCCTCGTAAAGTCGCGATCAAAGCTGTAGCGCCACCCGCGGCTACCCGTCTTCCACCCATCTTCATGAGCAGATGCGACCTGCGAGAGATAGGGTTCTTCGATCTCACGGGCGTGCGTAGGCGCGTCCAGGTAGTAGACGTCGTGAATATCTCGTGCCGAGTGAAATTGGGGCATAAAGAGTGCGTCGGAGTTCCAGAATTCCGTCTCGACAAGCGATCCGTCGAACTGTTCAAAGCCAAGCGAGACGAGTTTGTCCTTCACCTCATCGAGGTATGCCGAGTATGGATTTCGCCGGCCAATCAGGGACTGCGTTGGTGGTACGTCGATGTTGTAGGCTCGGAAGCTCTTGCCGCGCCACGAACCGTCACGAAGCATCTCAGGCGTCAATTGGCCGATCTCGTCGCCGGTAATACCTGCCGATTCGAGCTGCTTCGCGACCTTCGCCGCGTCGTTCTCTACCTTGTAGGTAACGAGTTCTCGCTCGACTATGCGAAACGGCGCGGAGGACGCTCCCCGCTTCTTGCCAACGCCCTGCAGTACGCGTCGCTCATCGTCGGAGAGATCGTCATCGGTAAGCGTTTTCTCGGGCGCTGCTTGCGCCCGATCGAGAAGACCGCGAAGAAGGCCGGCGTCTGCCGCGGCCTCGGCGTCTTGCACCATGATTTGTTTTTGGTCGTTCATCGCCACAACGCCCGCTTTGCTCAGCGCGCCGTAGGCAGAGCCAACATCTTTATTCTCGAGGCCGAGTGCTTTCGTGATCTCCGGAATACGAGCCGGCCCGTTTTCCTGCAGGAAGCGGATCATTCGCTCCTCAGGCGTACCGTTCTCGGCAAAGTCGTGCCCGAGCTCGGTAAGCTCATACGCGACGCTTTGCTCTCGCCCGCTCTCGGAAACGAGCCCCTTTGCGGCGAGCCAGCTAATCGCCTGATTCGACTGTCCGGTCTTGTATCCGAGGCGCTCAGCGAGAATAGCCGGCGAAATGGTCTGGCCGGGAGAGAACTCGCGGAGTACGCGAATTTCTAGAGGATGGAGACTCTTCAGCTCAACGTGATTGCTCATAGGCTTCCTACATGTAACAAGGGGGAATGGAGGATAGGGGATTTGAACCCCTGACCTGTTGATTGCGAACCAACCGCTCTA
>JBMCTC010000312.1:0-3351 GCA_048624115.1 Spirochaetota bacterium | reverse complement strand
AGATACTCGGTAACGTGCGTGTCGCGCTTGGATAGGTTTCGGCTTCCTCGGAACGTGTTGTAGCGATGCGGATACACCTGCACTGTTCCGAAACGGCTCAAGGTCGCGCGCATCTGGGGTTCCGAAATAAAGCCCTCGGAGTTGAACGAGACGAGCATGTACTTTGCCGGCAGTCTGCCGAGCAGTTCGGAAAAGACACTGAGCGACTCGTGCTGCCGGTTGTACCGGGAGCGCGCCCAGTCAACGGGAATCCCCGACACGCGGCTGAGTTCGCTCGGACGTTTGTACTCGCTCAGCAGGTTGAGCATAAAGTAGTTCGAACCGTAGGGGTGTTGGTTGTAGGGAGGGTCGAGATAGGCGAGGTCAACCTCGGGCAGATCCGATACGATGGAGTTCGCATCTGCGCGGGAGATGTGGACCCGAGCCGAGTCGGGGCTCAACGCCGGGAAGTGAAGTTCAATATCCGACATAATACGACCGAGCGCATTGCCGGCCTTGCCACCGAACACTCCGACCCCGGAAGCTGGGTCTTTGTAGAACCCCTTGAAAACACCCGCCGTATTCGTGTGAATCGAAGCCTCACTCAAAAGCGGCGCGAGGAAGAACGGGTGCTGCCACTCGGGCAGCGCGCCAATGGCTTGTCGAGCCGTGTCGAGAAACCGAGCATTGCGTTGCGTGTAGAATACCCGCTCGCCGGGCCGGACCGCCTCATCAACCTCGGGAGCGTAGAGTTCCGCGATGAATCCCGGACGCAGCGGCTTCTCATTCAACTCGCGCTTCAGCGAATCATAAGAGACGGCAAGGGCCTCGAGATCGAGCTCCTCGGCATTTGCAAGGTAGCAACGGCTGATTACCTCCGCATAGCGCTCGAGATCGTTTACGTACAGCTCGCATGAGTATCGCTTCAGCAGGCGGGCAACGACGCCTGACCCTGAAAATAGGTCGGCGGTCACCAGTCGGCGAGGGGCCAATCGGGAGGCTACGTCGCGCACGATTCGGGTGATCGGCTCGAGCAGCGCTCGTTTGTTTCCAATACACGTAATGAGCTGCGCCGTCAGATGTGATTCGCGGCCGGCTCCTAAACCGTCAAATCCGTCAAGGAGCGGTTGACTATCCATTACTTCTGTAACCTCTTCGAGTATGGTATGATACGGCCCGATGAGTGAGCTTGCAAGAACCCTCGAACCCTGGAGAGAGCGCCTGAGCGAAGCGATGCTTTGGGTGGCTCTGCCGTTAGGAGGACTCGCGACGGCCCTCGGCATCATGGCGGCGCTTGCGGGCGGCCGACCCACGGTCGTGGCGCTCGATGTAGCCTTCTACCTTCTGCTCATCTCCGCGGCGGTGGCTCGAAGGATTCCCCGGATTATTCGCGTGAGCGTGGCAATTGCGGCGGTCTTCGTGCTATCTGCAGTGCTGTTGCTATCGGTTGGGCCCGAAAGCGCCGCGCTGCTCTTGCTCCTCGTACCGGTATTCACAACCGCCGTACTCATCTCAGCTCGATCCACGATTATTGTCGGTGGCGCCACGGTCGGCTTGCTCGCGGTTGTCACGGTGCTTCTGTTGCTCGGCCGCCTGTCCTGGACGCTTGAGCCGTGGACGTGGGCCACCCACGTAGGCTCGTTCGTCGCGATTGGCTCGCTCATGACGTCTGGGTCACTCTTCTTGATTCGCAAGATTGGCGGGACGCTCGAGAAGGAGCGAAAGCACGCGAGCGAACGCGCAAAACTCTTGTCGGAGATTCAGCACCGCGTGAAGAACAATCTCCAGGTAATGGTAAGCCTCCTACGGATCCAGGCGAGCTCTGCGGAGAAGCCGGAAGTTGCCGAGGCGCTTCATCGAGCGGAGGCGCGCGTCCTTGCGATGTTCTTGGCGTACGAACAGATCTACCGTCAATCCGACGAGGGGTCGATAGAGCTCTCGGCACTGCTCCAGAAAACCGTACAGGAAAGCGTCCGGTTGAAGTACGGGCGCTTTGGCAAGGGCACCGTCTCGGCGCAGACGTGGGACGTCGGGCCTGATCGCGCTGTTTCGGTTGCGCTGCTCGTCGAAGAGCTCCTTGTTGGCTATCCCGCTTCAACCGATACCAAGGAACCGCTCGAGTTCGAGGTAACGGCACAGGAGCAAAACGGCGAGATGCAGATTGCGGTCGCCTACCCCGGCATCTGGAGTGATGCCGAACGGCAGCAGGCGCCTGAGTATCAAATTGTGCTCGCACTCATCGACCAGGCGCAGGTCGAACTCAGTTGGGAGGAGCGCGGAGGCAGAACCGAATGCAGGGCGCTTTTGCACCCGTGAGAATCGGCTCGCTGACGAGCCACCCCCGATAGTACATTCAGTCCCGGAGAGTTCTATGACAAACCGACTCAAGTCCAGCGTCCTCATTATTCTGGCCATTCTTGGCCTTGCATACCCGGTCTACGCGTGGTGGCAAAACGCGTATCTCGCGGAGCTCTTGTGGCCGGACACGATGTACGAGATAGCGCGAGTGCTCTCGCTTCTCGGGTTCGTGATGATGTTCTATCAGTTTGCGCTCTCTTCGCGATCAAAGCTACTCGAGAGTTCGTTGGGTCTCGATCGGTTGATCTCATTGCATCGGAGTAGCGGCATTTGGACACTCGGTTTGCTCCTGCTTCACGGCGTTGCACTGTTCACGTATGACCTGGTGATTGGCTCACTCTCGCTGAGCTTTGGCAAGGCGCTCGGAGTCTTTGCGCTGCTCTTGCTGATCGTCGTTTCGGCGGCGGCGATTTTCTGGAAGTCGTTCCGGTGGCGCTATGAGACGTGGAAACGAATCCACTACGCGACCTATGTAATCCTCCCCCTTGGCTTTGTTCATGCCCTCCTTCTCGGTACGACGGTGAGCTTTAGCCCCGGATTGCGAACATACTTTATCGCGCTTTCGGCACTCTACGTCGCCATAGTGCTTACTCGTGTGGTCAAGCGAATCGCCGTTCGCCGCAATCCCCACGTAGTCGCGGAAGTCGTCCAGGAGAATCACGACATCACGTCGCTCTACTTCGATGGCCCCGAGATCACCTTCGCTCCGGGCCAGTTCATGACGGTGAACATTCAAGCCGGCCGCGGCTACTCCGAATCTCATCCGTATACGATCTCCTCGAGTCCGACCGATGGGCGGCTCAGGATTAGCGCCAAGGCAATCGGAGACTTCAGCAAGAACGTTGCGAGTGTCCGGCCCGGCACCAAGGCGCTCATCGAGGCACCATACGGCGTGTTTAGCTATACGAGTGTACAGGTAGATGAGTTGGTGTTTATCGTGGGAGGAATCGGCATCACTCCGTTCCTGAGCCAACTAAAGCACATGCGCGCGACCGGCGCGAAGAAACAGGTCAC
>JBMCTC010000311.1:0-3355 GCA_048624115.1 Spirochaetota bacterium | reverse complement strand
CAGACAGTCGGTTTGACATGCTCTGGGATGAGCTGCGTAGGCTTGACCCAGAGAACGCTCTGTTTGTCGAGGTCGGGCGTGACGAGAGCGGTGGTCTGTCCAAGCGTGAGCATGTTATTCCGATGGGAAGTCAGGAAAAGGCCGCTGATCCGCAGGCATTCCTCAAGTGGGCCGAACGGGTGGGCCACGACCGATACATCGTGCAACTCAAGATGGACGGGGCGAGCCTCGAGCTGCAGTACGAACGGGGCAAGTTTACCCACGGTGTCACCCGGGGAGACGGAGTTGTAGGAGATGATATCACCGCGAATGTGCGGCAGATGCAAGGGCTCGTCGCTGAGCTTCCCGACGGCTTCTCCGGAGCCGTTCGCGGCGAGGTGCTCTTGAGCAGGGCGTTGCACCAAGAGCGCCACTCGGAAAAGGCAAATCCACGCAATGCGGCGAACGGCATTATGAAGCGAAAGGACGGCGCCGGATCCTCGGACCTGACGATTATCTGTTACGATGCGATTTCGTCCGAGCGCGACGACTTTTTCGAGCGCGAACAGGACAAGCTCGCATGGCTCGTGCGAAGTGGCTTCATGGTCGTCGAATACCGAGTAGTCGAGAATGCCGAGGACGTGATTGCCTATCGTGAGGAGGTCGCCGCTCGCCGAGACGAGCTTCCGTTTGAAATCGACGGACTCGTCGTCAAGGGAGAGGAGATCGACCCTGACGACGCACGCCGGGCGCGTCCGGAGCGGCAAATTGCTTTCAAATTCGAGCTCGAAGAGGCGGCGAGTACGGTGAAAGAGGTAGTGTTCAGCGCCTCAGGCTCGCTCTACACTCCGATTGCCGTCGTCGAACCTGTACGTCTTGCGGGAACAACGGTCAAGCGAGCGAGCCTCGCGAATGTACGATTGATGCGTGAGTTGGGCATTATGGTTGGATCGAGAGTGGCGGTCTCCAAGCGAGGAGAGATTATCCCAAAGATCGAACGCGTACTCGAAAATCCTCCTAACGCTGTGAACGTGGTGATGCCGACGGTCTGCGAGGTATGCGGGAGCGCCCTTGACGAGGATGGTACGCGGCTGTTCTGCCCAAACGAGGCGTGTGAAAAGCGGGCGTTTTACAGAGTTCGCAAGTGGCTCGACGTACTCGACGTGCAGGACTTCGGTGATGTAATTCTCGCGCAACTCTTCGAGCACGGTGTGGTCCGTGAGATTGCTGATCTCTACGCCTTGCACATCGACGATCTCGTTCAGTTCGACAGAGTGGGCGAAAAGCTCGCCCTGAAGCTCTTGTCCAACCTGCGAGCCAAGACAGAGGTCTCGCTTGCCAAATTTGTCGGCGGGTTCAACATCGAGGGCGTGGGCGAGCTCATCGTAGAGAAGGCGGTTCTCTCAGGCTACGATACGCTCGACAGACTTCGGAATGCCTCTGCCGATGACCTCGCCCAAGTAAATGGTATTGGTCAGATCACCGGGGCCACGATTGAAAGCGGCCTGCGCCAGTTGCAGCCGCAGATGGATCGAGTCCTCGCCACGGGAGCCGTCACGATCGCAAAACCTATCTCCGGAGCGCTCAGTGGAAAGAGCTTTTGCTTCACAGGCACGCTTGCAACGATGACGAGAGCGCAAGCGCAAGAAATGGTGCGACAGGCAGGCGGACAGATCACGAGCTCGGTCACGAAACACCTCGACTATCTGGTTACCAACCAACCAGAATCCGGAAGCAGCAAGAACAAAAAGGCACATCAGCTGGGCGTTCCTACTGTTTCCGAAGAGGAGTTCCGCGCGATGATCGAGGCCGATTCGTAAAGCTCGTTGATAGCACTGGTGATGGGCGCTACACTTCAAGGGAAGAGGTTGAACGTTTGGCTGAGTATCGTGACGACCTGGCAGAGCTTGAGACGGTCGAGTTAGTTCCCGACACGGCGACAGATCCTACTGATCCGGATTTTATCAAGACGCAGCTCAGGAAAAAGATTGAAGAGTACTATATCCCCGCGCAACTCGTTTCGGCTATCGAGGATATCGGAGAGTTCCCAGAGAAGAGTCAAGTCGCGCTCGTTGGTGTTGCCTTCCTCGATATCGCCGACTACACCTACCTCTCTCAGTTTCTGAGTCCGCAGGAGAACCAGGACGTTCTCAACGGGCTCTACACTGCATTCGCGGGTGTCCTGAAGCGCCATGGCGGCTACCTCAACAAGATCGAGGGCGACAGCCTGATGTTTCACTATGGCGGAATCATCGATCAACGGGTACGGAACATGCAAGAGAGCGAGGCGGAACGGTACATTGCCCGCGAACTCTTCTATAGCTGTGTGGAGATGCAACGCGTTTGCTCGCGGTTCAACGCTGCGAACGAGAAGTTTCTCGTAGAAGGTGCGAGCGGCGAGTCTCGTGAAGCGCTCCGTAAAGCGTTTGCAATAATCTCCACGTTGCGGGAGTCCGAGCTCGCAAAGTCCATGCAGGCGGTGTTCCAGATTCGGGTCCGTATCGGGGCGAACATCGGTCGAGTGACCATTGGCAACTTTGGTCCCGACGGGGGGAAGCAGTGGGACATTATCGGGACACCGGTAATCGACGCCAAACGCATGGAGTCAACCGCCCCAATTGGTGGTCTGAGAATCAGCGAACAGCTCTACAACACCCTCGTAGAGACTCGCATTGCCGACGAATACTTCACCCGCTTCCGTCGGGAAGCCGAGATACTTCGCAGCTACTATCGCAACATCAGTCGCGAAGAGCTCTTTCGATTTAGCGAGGTGTTGCTCAAAGACAAGCGTGGAGCCACATTTCGTACCTATAGTGTCCAGGTCACACCAAACCTGCCGGAGTCGGTCTCTGAACAGGTTTCAAGCCTGATCAACATGGGTGAGGCAGGTGCAAATCGGGTGATTGCGCTGCTGAAGTACTACCGCGGAAACCCATACGTGATGAATGCAGTCGAGGACACACTGCGCAATAATCGCGTCCATATCAGAAAGCATTTTATTCTCGAGACGATGTATCCGCTTCAATTCAAGGCGATCCACAAGCAATTCGACGACAACATCGAGGCAATAACGCAACACGTCGATCAGCATTTCTCACTCTTCGAGCTCCTCGATCGTTTAGGTCGATTCCAGGACATCGTAAAGCAACCAGATGAGTGGGAGAGCGAGCGCACCGCATTTACGCGCTACGAAGAGTACATGAGCTTGACCGAGCGAGACATCAAGGGCAGGTATCATCAGAGCCGAAAGCAAATGATTCAACGGGCGTACTTCTATAACGTTGTCTTTCCGCTTGTGTTTGAGAGCATTCGATGCAGCATTCTCGAATATCAGAGTACGCCGCAAGAGCTCGAGGCGGTGTCCGGAGCATAGCGC
>JBMCTC010000310.1:0-3357 GCA_048624115.1 Spirochaetota bacterium | reverse complement strand
GCCGACGATCACCCAGTACGCTCTCGGCGATCTACGGTTCGCCTTTCCCCAAGGTGTGTGACACTATACTCGGGTTGACATGCCGGTAGGCTCATAGCATAGTGCCAAATAATGGACAAAAGCGAACTCCAAATCACGGCAGACTTGGCGTTACTCGACCTGTCTCCAGAAGAGGAGCAACGTCTCGAGCAAGAGGTTGCTCAACTGCTCGAGTATTTTTCGGTCATGAACAGCATCGATGTGAGCGGACTCGAACCGACGACGCATGCCCTGCAAAGAGAGAATCGGCTGAGAGACGACTCATCGAAGCAGGATGAAAGCATAGCAGACGACATCTTGGAACAAGCGCCGGACACCGAAGACCGTTTCTTCGCGATTCCCAACGTCCTGTAGGTACGCTATGAACGCCGAATCACGAACACCGTGGCATAGCCTGCTCACGGACCATGCTGACTGGTATACAAATGAGGTCTCCAAACGCGATAAGGATCTCAACTGCTTTCTCCAGCTCTGGATTCCGAAGAGCGAGAAGGGGCCGCGAGTGCCGCTTGCTGTCAAGGACAACATCGCGGTTCGCGGCATGCAGCTGAGCTGTGGCAGCAAGATTCTCGAGGGACTTGTTTCTCCCTACGATGCGACCGTTGTCTCGCGAGCTCGGGATGCTGATTTTGCCCTGGTTGGAAAGACCAATCTCGACGAGTTCGGAATGGGATCCTCAACGGACAACTCTGCCGGCGGGCCTACGAACAATCCGTGGGACGCAAGCCGAGTGGCTGGAGGCTCATCCGGTGGAAGCGCCGCGGCGGTAGCTGCAGGGCTGGTTCCGGTCGCATTTGGCACCGACACCGGTGGCTCGGTGCGCCAACCCGCAAGTTTCTGCGGTGTTTACGGACTCAAACCAACATACGGCAGTCTTTCCCGTTACGGTCTTGTCGCCTATGCCAGCAGCCTTGAGGTCGCAGGCATCCTTGGTGATAGTGTCGAGATTGTCGAGGAGCTTTTTTCTGCTACCACCGGGATCGACCGGATGGACCAGACGTCGGTGATTACGCCCGCAGAGGCGCCTGACGAAAAGGCTGGTCGCGTGGCTTTTTTGGGCGGCGAGCTCGGACTCGATGCCCGTACCGCAGCGGGGTATCGCATGATGCGCGAGGCGGTCGCTGCTCTCGGAATAGAAATCGACGAGATTGAACTCAAGACCGGCGAGTACGTTATTCCGACCTACTACACGATCGCGGCAGCAGAAGCGAGCGCGAACCTTGCCCGGTTCAACGGGGTGCGTTACGGGCAGCGACCCTTTTATGCCGAGAATCCCGAGGAGCTCGTTCGAAGCGCTCGTGCGTCCGGGTTTGGCAGCGAGGTAAAGCTGCGCGTTTTGTTGGGAACCTACGTACTGCGAAGTGGCTTTCAAGAGCAGTACTATCAACGGGCCCAGCGCATTCGAACGGCGATCAAGAATGAACTCTCCGAGCTATTTGTCCGATATGACGCACTCTTCCTCCCCGTCTTCCCGTGTGCCGCGTTTGCCCACGGAGCAGGCGAACTGGACGCATTTCAACAAAAGCTGGCTGATAAGTTCACTACGCTTGCCAACCTGGCGGGACTGCCGGCATTGAGCATTCCTTCGGGCGTTCACGATCGGCTGCCGGTCGGTGTTCAGGCGATGGGACCGGCGTTCAGCGAGTCGCGATTGCTGGGACTTGCCAAGCGGATTCGGAAAGAGATTCCCTATGCTCGGCCGGACGCATACGCGAACAGTCTCGCCGATTTGGCGGGGGAGCACGCCAAATGAGCTATCAATCGTTCGTCGGTCTCGAGATTCATATCCAGCTCCTTACAAACACAAAAGTATTTTGCGACTGCCGGGCTCAGTTCGGAGAGGAACCAAACACAAACATCTGCCCGGTATGCACCGGTTATCCCGGCGCGCTCCCGGCGCTGAACGAAGAAGCCATGCGCATGGGGTATGTTGTCGCGCGGGCGCTCAACTGTACGCTGTCGCCACGAAGTGAGTTTGAACGTAAGAATTACTTCTATCCCGATCTACCCAAGAACTACCAAATCTCCCAGTTCGCCGAGCCGCTCGGAACAGATGGCTACCTCGATCTCGAGTTCCGAAAGAACAAGAAGCGCGTTCGGATCAAGGAGTGCCACCTCGAAGAAGACGCCGGCAAGATGATTCACGCGGGAGACGAGTCGTTGCTCGACTACAACCGCGCGGGGACTCCACTGCTCGAAATCGTCACTGAGCCTGATCTCGAAATTGGCGAAGAGGCCGAGGTGCTACTGCAGGAGTTCCGACGGATCGTTCGTTATCTCGGTGTCTGCGACGGCAACATGGAAGAGGGTTCGCTGCGTTGTGATGCCAACGTTTCTGTCAATCTCGAGGGTGCCGGATTGGGCACAAAAGTTGAGATCAAGAACATGAACTCCTCTCGCTTTGTACGAAAAGCGCTCAACTATGAGATCGAACGACAGGAGGATATCCTCGAGCGCGGTGGGACAATTGTTCAAGAGACACGCCTTTGGAATGAGAATCGCGATATCAGCGAATCGATGCGGGTCAAAGAGTCTTCAAACGACTATCGCTACTTTCCGGAGCCCGACCTCCCGCCCTTTCACACCGATCCGGAGTTCTTGAATCGTGTAGAAGAGTCGCTCGTCGAACTCCCCAGGGCTCGCATGGAGCGGTTTGCAACCCAGTACCAGCTTGGAGATGCCCAAACCGTCTTTCTGTGCGACGAGCGCGGAGTTGCAGATTTCTTCGAATCGGCAGTCGAGGCGGGTGCATCGCCTTCGGTTGCTGCCTCTTGGCTCATGGGCGATGTTCAGAAAATGCTCAACCGCGGAGGTGTGACACTCTCGGCATCCCCGCTAACGCCGATTAGGCTGGCGGAGTTGCTGTCGCTCCTCGACCAGGGGAAAATCCACGGGAAACTCGCAAAACAGACGCTCCAGGTCGTGTTTGACGAAGACAAGGACCCCGCCGCAATTATCCAAGAGCGCGGTTGGGAACAGATATCCGATCCCGAGGAGCTCGGCCGGATCATCTCCAAGGTGCTCGCAGAGAACGAGCAGGCGGTCGAGCAGATCCGTGGCGGCGATGCGAAGCCAAGGGGATTCCTCGTCGGCCAGATCATGAAGGCAACAAACGGCCGCGCCGATCCTTCAGCTGTGCAATCACTTCTGAGTGAGAAGCTCCTGATTCAGTTCGTGCAGGTCCTAAGTTTTGGAGGCGCGATCTCCGGAAAGAATCGAACCGACGGCGTGGTGATTCCCGGCGATCTTTCTGCGCTGATCGATCGGGTGAAGGACGATCCTTCCTTGCCAAACGATCTGCGCTACGAATCGCTCGAT
>JBMCTC010000309.1:0-3362 GCA_048624115.1 Spirochaetota bacterium | reverse complement strand
CTACGTTGCCCGCTACTACGGGATTATCAGCCACCTCGACTGGAACATCGGGCGTCTACTCGGTGCGCTCGAGGCGCGGGGCCAACTCGACAATACGGTGATCGTCTTCACCGGCGATCAGGGCCTTGCCGCCGGAAGTCATGGGCTGCTTGGCAAAGAGAACATGTACGATCACTCGATCGCCTCGCCATTAATCTTGGCCGGTCCGGGGATTCGTCCGGGCGTGCGAAGCACTGCGATGAGTCACCACGTCGACCTCTTCCCGACCGTCTGCGAGCTTGCCGGCGTCGAGCTGCCGGAGAGTGCGTCCGACGGCTTTAGCCTGCTTCCGATCCTAAACGGTGGGGCAGAGCGGGTTCGAGACGAGGTGCTCTGCGAGTTCTACAGTCCCGAGGAGCCCGGCGAAGAGAAGCGATACTCACAGCGCGCGCTCAGAACCGAAGCGTGGAAGCTCACCTGGTATCCGCTCATAGGTCGATGTCAGCTCTTTGACCTGCGTCGGGATCCTGCCGAAACGGTAGATCTGCTCGCTCCGTGGCGTATTCGAAGGCGCAAGGCCGAGTCGAGTGGAGCCTCGGTCTGGACGAAGGACAAGTGGGCGGCGGTCGATCTTCACCCGCCCTACGACCACGAGGAGATCAAACGAGTGACGGCCGATCTTCGAGAGCGCATGATCCGCGTGATGGGGGAGCAGGGCGATCCCCTCGAACCGTCGATACCCGATCCGTTTGCGAAAGCAGGTTGACCCAGACCGGAACCCCGGAGTTAACTGCTCTTATTCATGAAACCAACAAAACGTCCCCACATTTTGCTCTTTAACCCCGATCAGTATCGCTGGGAAGCGATGGGGCACATGGGCAATCGGGCGGTGGCTACGCCGGTGCTCGACGCCCTGGTGCGGAGCGAGGCGGTGAGTTTCTCGCACGCCTACTGCCAGAATCCCGTCTGCACGCCCAGCAGGTGCAGCTTTATGAGCGGATGGTATCCGCACGTGCTCGGACACCGGACGATGTTTCACATGTTGCATCCCGAGCGAGGGCAGCCGAACCTGCTCAAAATTCTGAAGGAGCACGGCTACACGGTGTGGTGGGGCGGCAAGAACGATCTGGTCCCGGGGCAAGAGCGGCTGGCCGGAGCAGCGTTTTGACGAGCTTCGCGCGGTCTACTACGGAATGTGTAACCGGATCGATTGCCAGTTTGGGATGGTTCTCGAAGCGCTCAAGGAGCGAGGTTTCTACGAAGACACCGCAGCCTTCTTTTTCTCAGACCATGGCGACTTTGCCGGCGACTACGGCCTGGTGGAGAAGACGCAGAACACGTTCGAGGATGTTCTCGTGCGGGTGCCGTTTGTCGCTAAGCTTCCCGCCGGTGTTGTGCGGGTTCATGGGACAAGCGAGGCGATGGTCGAGGTTCTGGACCTTCCCGCGACGGTCTTCGAACTCGCAGGGATTGAGCCGGATCACTGGCACTTTGGACGGAGCCTTGTGCCGCTCCTTCGCGGCGAGCGTAGTGAGCATCGTGATGAGGTGCACTGTGAGGGCGGACGGCTTCGCGGCGAGACCGCGGCAATGGAGCTTCCATCGTTGCGAGCGTTCGACGCACCGGAAGAGAGCCTCTACTTTCCGCGGGTTGGCCTTCAAGCTTCCGACGAGCGCGATTGGCACACAAAGGCGACGATGTTTCGGACCAAGCGCTTCAAGTACGTGCGCCGACTCTACGAGCAGGACGAGCTCTACGATCTCGAGGTGGATCCGGGGGAGCAACGCAATACCATCTCGGACCCCGCATTCGCGGAGGTTCTCGCAGAGATGAAAGAGCGCATGCTCCGATGGTATCAGGAGACAGCCGACGTCGTGCCCTTTGCGACGGACGCCCGCAGTTAAAACGATCCCTTGAGGTCGGCCGGTCCCGACGTGGTAGTGCCCTTTTTCTCGAAGGTCGAGTTGGCAATGAGCTCGGTCAAAAGCGACTCGTATCGGTCTCCGTCGAGCGGTAAGCTTACCCGCTCCTTGGTGAAGTGACTCATAAGGATGCCGTTCGCCAGCGCCACCGAGCCGAGCCCCTCGGGCGCCTCTGCAACGAGCGGCGTGCCCTTGCGAATCGACCGTGCAAACGTCTCGGTCACCTGTCGATGCGGCCCGGGCTGGTCGGCCTCTACCTCGATCGTGCGAGTTTTGAATGGAACCTTCCCAAAGCCCTGGTCGGTGGTGTTTGAAAACTCGAGCATCGATTGCTCGTTTTCGTCAAAGGTGAGTGTCCCGCCGTCGAACACGAGTTTGCCAAGCTCACCAACGATCTCGAGCCGGTTCGTTCCCGGCGACTCGGCCGTTGTCGTAATAAAGTGACCAACCATGCCGTTCTCGTGCTCGAAGACAGCTGTGACCTCATCTTCTACCTCGATATGGTGATACTTACCGATAGCGGCCGTGCCGTGAATGGTTGCAGGCATTCCAAAGAACCATTGATAGAGGTCGAGGTTGTGCGGACACTGATTGAGGAGCACGCCGCCTCCTTCGCCTTTCCACGTCGCGCGCCAACTGCCGGTGTCGTAGTAGTGCTGAGTTCGAAACCATGAGGTGATAATCCAGGTAGCGCGTGTAAGCTTACCAAGCGCGCCCTCATCGATGAGCTCCTTGATCTTCTGCCACGAGTGAAAGGTCCGCTGCTGAAACATAGCCGCGAACTTGATGTCGGGCTCTTGCTTCTTTGCCTTCTCGTACGCCGCGATCATCTTGTTCACGTCATTTACATGAACACCGACCGGTTTTTCGCAGAGTACGTGGATCCCGCGTTCGAGAGCGGCAATCGAAAGCGGCGTGTGGTCGTAGTGAGGCGTAGCGATGATGACAGCCTCAGGATTCGCCTGCTCCATCATTTCCATGCCGTCGTCAAAGCCCGGGACCCCGTGCTTTTCAGCGGTTGCCTCGCGCTTGTCCCGATCGATGTCGCAGACAGCGACAAGCTCGACAAGCTCACTCTCGCTACAGTCGCGGGCGTGGCCGCTGCCCATGTTCCCAAGTCCGATGACTCCAATACGTACGGGTTTCATTCCGCGAGTTTGCCCGACGACCGGTCGCTTGCGCAAGGAGGTAACGAGGGGGTGATCCCAATGGGGTAGTCCGCCACCTTGTCTGACAGAGGCAGTGTATCAGCCGTAACTTGCCGTGGTGGCGGTTCATTGGCATATTCTGGAGCAAGGCTGAGGAACACGTGAACACAACACTGCTGCGCGACCTCGTGGTCCTACCGTTACGGGCCATAGTTTACGCGGTCTCGATGACCGACGCGTCGCGAACGACCCACCTCCGCTACCGGATCTGGCGTGTGACGCGTACACCGGACGACGCGATTTCGGTTGTTCT
>JBMCTC010000308.1:0-3370 GCA_048624115.1 Spirochaetota bacterium | reverse complement strand
TGATCCTCCGCATCGCCAACGGCCGCGATACGCTTTAGATCACTCCAGATAGAGTCGATCTGCCCGTCGAGGAAACGCAAACTGTGGTCGATGATGTGCGGGCCCCAGTTGTTCAGCTGGCCGCCACCCTCGCTCATGAGTGTTTGCCAGTCGTTTCGTCGTTGGTAATTGTGCCGGTGAAGCCGAATCTCAAACACTGTGCCGAGAACCCCGGAGGCGATTATCTCACGGATGTGCTGAAAGCCTGCCTCAAAGCGGCGGTTGTGTCGGAAATAGAGTGGCACGCCGAGGTACTCACTCTCGGCAACCATCTTTTTCGCGTCCTCGAGCGAAGTCGCGATCGGTTTCTCTAGAAAGACCGGCTTCTTCGCGCGGAGGGCAAGTATTGCGTGTTCCGTGTGAAGAGTCGAAGGGGTCGCGATGTCTACAAGTTCGACCTGGGCATCCTCGAGCAGTTGTTGAATGCTCGAGTAGGTGCGGATGTCTGGGTATCGAACTCGCATCTTCTCGAGGCGGTTCTCTTCGACGTCGCATGCCGCGACGATCTGGAACTTCTCTTTTCGACGCTCGAGTTCGTTGCAGTGCATGCCCCACCCTGCGCGACCGATTCCTACCAATCCGATTTTTACGGGAGTGCTCATAGAGAGATGATAGGAATACGCGCGACCAGCTTCAAGACGAGCACTGGACATCGAAGTATTGCATGTTGATATTCGAGGTATGAAGGTCGCAGTTTTTAGTACAAAACCGTGGGTCAGACGTGCTTTTGACAAGGCAAATGCGAACGAGACGTTCGAGTTCACCTATCTCGAGCCCAATCTGGACGAGCATACGGTCGCACTTGCCGCAGGCCACGATGCGGTTTGTGTCTTTGTGAACGACAGCATCAACGCGCAGGTCGTAGACGGACTCAAGAATGAAGGGGTTCGCATCATTGCGTTGCGTTGTGCGGGCTTCAACAATGTTGATCTCGCACAAGCTGCGAAGCAGGATGTCCGGGTTGTTCGCGTCCCAGCGTACAGTCCCTACGCCGTCGCCGAGCACGCGATGGGCCTGATCCTTGCGCTGAACCGGCGCTACCATCGGGCCTTCAATCGAATCCGTGAACAGAACTTCGCGCTCGACGGCCTGCTCGGGTTCGATCTTCACGGGAAGACGGTGGGCGTAATCGGGACCGGGAAGATAGGGCGAGTCTTTGCCGGGCTTGCGCAGGGTTTTGGATGCGAAGTGCTCGGCTATGACAAATACCCGAGCGACGAACTCGCGGAGAGAGGCGTCTCGTACGAGGAGCTGGACGAACTCTATGCCCGCTCCGATATCATCAGCCTTCATTGTCCGTTGACTCATGAGACCCACCATCTCATAAACCGTGATTCGATCGCGAAGATGAAGTCCGGGGTTATGATTATCAATACGAGCAGAGGGCCACTCATCGACTCGTCTGCCGTAATCGAAGGTCTGAAAGAGCAGCGTATCGGCTATCTCGGTCTCGACGTGTACGAAGAGGAGGGAGATCTGTTTTTTGAGGACTTGTCCGATCAAGTAATTCAAGACGATATGTTCGTTAGGCTGCAGACCTTCCCCAACGTGCTCATCACCGCGCATCAGGCGTTCTTTACCGTCGAGGCGGTCGATAACATCGCAGAGACTACGCTCACGAATCTCAGAGAGCTCTCCGAGAAAGGTTCGAGTCCGAACGAGGTAAAGCCGGACGAAGCGGTAGCCTCGTAGCTAGCTCGAAAGCCTCCACTCGACGAGAGCAGCGAGAAGCCGTTCGTTCGCCGCTTGAAGCTCGAGGTGTGCAGACCGACACGCCTCACGATCCTCGGCCCGCCCGACCATTTCGAGTTGTTTGGCAATCGCACTCACCTCGTGAGCCGAGATTGCTGTCGCGCTGCCCTTGAGCTTGTGCGCCTCGGAAGCGAGTCGTTTGAAATCGGCTGACTCAAGTGCCGTTTGGATAGCATCCATCTGCACCGTCACTTGACCCTCGAAGGTCACGACGAGCTCCCGTGCAAGCGCCTCATCATGCATGATCCTCCCAAGGAGCTGCGCGGGTTCAAAGCAATCGCTTGCACTCTCGTCTGTACTCTCGTCGACGTGCTTCACGGGAGCCGCACTTGGACCCGGAGAGACGTGACAGCGGATTAGCTCATGCAGTTGCGAGGGCGTGAGAGGTTTTACGATGAAGTCGTTCATCCCTGCCTCGATAGCAGCCTCTCGATCCTTCGGCAGGCCGTGGGCCGTCATCGCTACGACGGGTATCTTGTGATTCAACACGGAGGACTGCGAGTCGCGGATCCGGCGGCACGCCTCGAGGCCATCGAGTTCCGGCATTCGTAGATCCATCAGCACCAGGTCAAACGGCATGTGCTCGAGGGTATCGAGGACCTCGAGTCCGTTTGCTACGGCCATTGCCTGGTAGCCCTGCTGCTCGAGGATCTTCACAGCAACGAGTTGATTGACGTAGTTGTCCTCGGCTACGAGCACGCGCACCAATTTCCGGCTCCGCTCCGCCGCAACGTGTCGAGTGATAAGCTGATCTGGTGTGAATGTCTCCTGCAGCAGGAGCCCAACCGTCGAAAGCAACTCGTCGCGACGTACGGGTTTCGTCAAGTACGCGTGGAACCCGAGCTTTTGATAGCGAGTCGCGTCGCCGCGAATGCCTTGGGACGCAATGACCATCCGTCGTGCTCCGGGAAAACGGGTTGCATCGAGATCCCACGTAGTTATCGCGCTCTCCGGTGCGGCGCCGGCTCTTACGGCAACGACAACGATGTCGGGAGCCTCCGGGCTCTCGAGTCCGGAGAGTTCGTTCGAGGAGCCGCACTCTTCTATTTGGGCCTCGGTAGCTCGAAGCAATTCTCGTGTGATCCGTCGGTGGTGGTCGTTCTCGTCGAGCAGCAGAATGCGCTTGCTCGCTAAATCTGGAACCGAAACCGGTTCAGGACGATGCTTGGGCGCGACCACATCTACCGTGAGACTGAAGTGAAAACATGAGCCTGCCCCGATTTTGCTCTTCACGTCGAGCGACCCACCGAGCAGATCAATGAGCTGACGGCAGATCGCGAGACCGAGACCGGTACCACCGAACTTTCGTGTAGCCGAGCCGTCCGCCTGGGTAAAGGGTTCGAAGAGTCGGTCGCGCAGTTCGGTTCCGATGCCGATTCCCGTGTCGACCACCTCGAAGCGAAGGCGGGCCCGCGAGCCCCCCGAGTCGAGGACTCGACAACGTACCGTCACCGTTCCGGACTCGGTGAACTTGATGGCGTTCGCACCCAGATTGAGAAGAATCTGGCGCAGTCTACCCGGGTCGCTCCGGATGGCCGACGGCACGAGTGGATCGATATCTATCAGAAGCTCGAGCCCC
>JBMCTC010000307.1:0-3379 GCA_048624115.1 Spirochaetota bacterium | reverse complement strand
CCGGTAAAGGATCAAAAGTACTTTCTGTGCCACTTACATGCGAACCAGCTATCTCGGCTTGAGTTCCCGATTGGCTCCCTTAAAAAAGAAGAGGTCCGCGCAAGGGCGGAGAAGTACGATCTTCCCAACAGAGCGCGAAAGGACAGCCAAGGCATCTGCTTTCTCGGCAAGATCCGTTACCCGGAGTTCGTCAGGCACTACCTCGGCGAACGCGAGGGGCAGATCATCGATCGAGAGGATGGCCGAGTGCTCGGCCGTCACAAAGGGTACTGGTTCTACACGATTGGCCAGCGGCAAGGGCTCGGACTGAGCGGCGGTCCCTGGTATGTCGTCAAGAAGGACGTCGAGGCGAACATCATCTACGTCTCTCATTCGATGACCGCGACCGATCGGGCCCGCAACAGCTTCACCGTCTCAGAGTTGAGCTGGACGGGGCCCGAGGCGTCCGATGGCGCGGCGCTCGTCAAGATTCGCCACGGCCCGAAGTTGCATTCGGCGCGGCTTCGCCGGCTCGGTGAGGAACGAATCCACGTTGAGCTTGAGGAGGCGGACCGAGGCGTCGCTCCGGGACAGTTTGCCGTGTTTTACGAGGGGCAACGCTGCCTCGGCTGCGGAAAGATAGAGGAGGGGTGATGCACGTTTTGGTAGTAGAAGATGATGAGAAGATTGGCCAGTTCGTCAGCCGCGGTCTCAAGGAGGCCGGGTTCGCCGTCGACCTTTACGAGCGGGCAGAAGAAGCGCTTCCAAATCTTGTTGAGAGTTCCTACGACGCGGCGATCGTCGATGTCATGCTTCCCGGGATGGATGGGCTTGAGCTCATCGAGGAACTCCGCGGGAGGGGCGTTGCCATACCGATCCTCGTGCTGAGCGCCAAACGGTCGGTAGAGGATCGCGTTCGGGGGTTCAATCGAGGCGGTGATGACTACCTCACAAAGCCGTTCTCGTTCTCAGAGTTGCTTGTCCGGGTGCAATCACTTATTCGACGATCGACACAGAGTTCTTCGCCGACCAAGCTCAGCGTTTCGGATCTCGAGCTCGATCTGCTTTCCCGAACAGTCACACGCGGTGGAGAGGCCATCGACCTCCAACCCCGAGAGTTCTCTCTGCTCGAGTACTTCATGCGAAATCCCGATCGTGTCCTCTCGAAGACGATGATTATGGAGCATGTGTGGGACTACGATTTCGATCCGCAAACAAACGTGGTAGACGTTCTCGTCTCGAGGTTGCGTTCGAAGGTTGACAAGGACTACGATCCAAAGCTGATTCATACGGTGCGAGGTGTAGGGTATGTCTTCAAGCCAGCCTAACGGTGCGGTAGCCCGTTTCTTTTCTCGAGTTGATGTGCGTCTCACGTTTTGGTTCACGCTCGTTTTCCTGACTACGTCCCTCGTGCTCTTTGGGCTCGTATTTGTGAACCTCTATCAAACGCTTCAAGACCAAGACCGCCGCGAGCTGCAGTCACGAGCGCTGAACTACGTGGTGCGATACCGCAGCTTCTCTACCGAGGAGCCGGCCATAGAGTGGCTCATCAACGAGATGTTCAACGACGTGCAGAGTCCCGGGGCCCGTCCATTCTTTGGGAGAATCGTCAGCTCTACCAACCGGGAGCTCGCGATCACCGCATCCAACCGCGATTGGGAGAATCTCGACCTCTCCCCGCTTACGCATGCCGGCGAGATTCACGATCAGGGTTTCGTGACGCTCGATCCGGAGGTGTATCCCTACGAGATCGAAGTTCTCGGCGCGCGACTCAGCGACCGCTTCGTCCTGCAGCTTGGTGCCGCGACCGACAGCCGGAGCCGGGTGCTCGCGATCTTTCAGCGCAGCTTTCTCGTTGTGTTCCTGATCATGTTTGGCGTGAGCGTCGGAGCCGGGTTCTTTTTCGCCGCCCGAACTCTGAGGCCGATCGGCTCATTAAACGCGGCTATCAAATCGATTGTAGAAACAGGAGCCCTCGATCGGCGCATTCCCGCGAGTAACGCTCGTGACGACTTGGACGATATGACCCATGCATTCAACGCGATGCTTGACAGAATTCAGCGTCTCGTTACCACACTTCGTGACGCACTCGACTCCGTGGCGCACGACCTGCGTACCCCGCTTACCAGGCTGCGCAATACGGCCGAGCGCGCCATCGTGCACGAAACTGATCCCGCGAAATATCGAGAGGCGCTCAGCGACGCGATGGAGGAATCGGAACGGATCCTCGGAATGCTAAACGCGATGATGGACATCTCGGAGGCCGAGAGCGGGACGATGAATCTGCACTTGGAAGAGGTCGATCTTGCTGCGATCGCTCGCCAGGTTCGAGAGGTATATTCGCTCGTGGCCGAACAGGCAGATATGGAGATCTCGCTTCAGAGCCCGCCGACGGTACCGGTCTATGCCGATGCTCCGCGGTTGCGCCAGGTAGTAGGAAATCTCTACGACAACGCTGTTAAGTACGGCGAACCGGGAACAACGGTCTATATAGCGTGTCGAAACGGCACCACCGCTAACGGGGTGGCCGCCGGGATCATCGATGTGACGAACTACGGATCGGGCATTCTCGAGGAGGATCGAGAGCGCATATGGACCCGGCTCTACCGTGGAACCTCGCTTGGTTCTCGACGAGACGGGCTGGGCCTTGGCCTGGCACTCGTGAAGGCAATCGTTGAGGCACACGGCGGCGATGTAAAGGTAGAAAGCACCCCCGGAGAGCAAACAACCTTCACGATTTCGATCCCCTCGATCATTACAAATCTGTAATCATTCCGCAATGTTTCGGCAATGAAGCGCTCGTATACTCCCGTTTGTAAGAGGGAGTCATGGGAACACGCAGCAGCGTAGGAAGGAAAATTACGATAGGCTTTGCGGTGGTCGTTCTGGCTGGATTTGGTGGCGCACAATTCGTGCAGACCGTCGAAGCCCAGAGTCCGCAGGCGTCCTCGAATTCGCCCTTGCTTGAAACCCCCGCAAGCGAGGATGTCTTGTGGGCACACCAGAACGCCTTCCGCAGAGCCGCCCAGGTCGCACTTCCTGTCGTTGTGAAGATCGATGTCGCAGAGGTCGTGCGCCAGCGCTCCCGCTCAATGCCGAGCCCGTTCGACTTCTTTTTTGGACGTGATCGCGACGATGAAGGGGAAGAGCGTGAGTTCACCCGAACCGGGCTCGGTTCAGGCGTGATCGTCCAGCGCTCCGACGAGATGGTTTATGTTCTCACGAACGACCACGTCGTTGGTGACGCAGATGAGATTACCGTCAGCCTCCATGACGGTCGTCAGTTCGAAGCGCGACTGCTCGGGACAGATAGCCGGCGCGATTTAGCAATTGTCGTGTTCGAGACGCGCCAAGAGGTTCCCATTGCCCAACTCGGCAACAGCGACGATCTCGAGGTAGG
>JBMCTC010000306.1:0-3404 GCA_048624115.1 Spirochaetota bacterium | reverse complement strand
ACGACACTGACGCAAGTTAAGACCATTCTGCAAATCTCGGGCACCGAGCAAGACGAGCTCATCGAGGAGCTCATCCCGCTTGTGGAAGAGCAATACCTTGAGATTCGCAACCTCCCATTTGAGACCGACAGCGAGGGGAATACAATCTATCCCGCCGGTTCGGCTCTTACGGCCGCGCAGATGGTGGGCTATCAGCTCCAGGCGCGGCAGAACGCGACCGGGAAAACATCCGAGTCGCTGGGCGATTACAGCTACACGATGGGAGCCGTTGACGGGGGCTACCCCGACAGCATCACCATGCAAATCCGGCGGTATGTAGGCACGGCATGATAGCAAGCACCGAGGCGAACGCTACGGTCAGGTTTTACACCGTGACCGAGACGTCTGGATGGGACGGCGCGAAGACCGTAACCGTGACCGGCACGCATACCGGGCGCATTACTACACTGTCAGACAACGAGCGGATCAGCGCGCAGACGTTGGAGCGTAACAGCACGCACCGATTTTACACCGAGGATATGGACGTAATCACCGCAGACCGGGCGGCAATCCTATCCGGCGACTATGCCGGGGATTATCGGGTGCGAGCGACACAGCTGCGGCGTGGGGGCGGGATAGCGTATCAGCAGGCAGACCTTGAGTACTTTGGATTGGTTGACTCGGTACCAGCGGAGGTCGTGGAATGAGCGTGGAGCGAATCGTACATATTGATATGAGCAAGCACACACAAGCACAGGCCGAAAAGATGATAGCATCAGCAACGCTTGCGACTGAGGATCAGGCTGCACAGCTTGCGCCAGTTGATACCGGGAACCTTCGCGGCTCAATATCACACCGGTTCGCCGGACCGCTTGAAGGCGAGGTGTTCACGCCGGTTGAGTACGGGCCCTACATCGAATACGGCACCCGCAAGATGAAAGCCCAGCCCTACATGCGCCCGGCCGTGGATGAGGTTCGCAAGCAACTGGTGAAGCTATGGCAACAATAGAGCAAGTCACCTATACGCATTTCTCAACGCTCTCCGGGTTGCCCTTGCATTTCGTCGAGGCTGTCAATCCGACATTGCCCTACGCGGTGATGTTCTTGGTGAGCGACCCGAACGCAAAGGTGTTACTCTCCCGGTACGGCGGACAGGCCCGCATACAGTTTGACGTGTATTCTGACAATCGCTTTGAGTTGCCGGACGAGATGCGAAAGATCAAGCTCCGGGCGCGAGAGTTCGCGGGTACGGCGTCGAGTGGGTACCGGGTAATGAACGCAACGGTAGTAAATGAGCTGCAACGGGACGCCGATACAGACAGCTTGTATCGTGGCGTTGTCGAAGTGATAGTTGAATACATAGAGGAGGGCTAAGATGGCAAAAGATAGGCTGATCGGTAGTGACGGGAAAATCGTCACGATATCAAAAGGCTCGGCTTACGAGGGCGACAACACGCAGGACCTCGACGAGCTTGCGGGCGGATCCAGCGGCGACGGAAGCGGGGCGGGGTGGTACGAGGTCTCCAGCAAAGCAGGCTCGGGCAGTGCTATCCCGAGCGAGCTGGGGGCGGGTGATCTGTGGTGGTCCGACGGCACCGATGTGCTCGCCAACGATGACGCGGTTATCCCGTTCACGGAGACCGAACAGAGCGACGTGACGAGTTTCAACATCGAGATGAGCAAGGCTGAGAGTGACGTAACCACCCTGTCCGACACGGTAAAAAGGTACCGCGCCTCCGGCAAGGTGGACTGGACCGGCACCCTTGAGGGCATAACAGAGCTCGGGGTCACCGACAACGAGGGGTGGGTAATCAACAACTTCGTGCGGACCATCGAGCAGTCCAGCTCCGGGGACGTGACGGTGAGCGAGGTCGACGACTCTGACATTTACCTCAAGGGCGTGATCCAGAAAGACGTTGGGGCCGGGGAGACGGAGGCGTTCATCTGGGTTCAGATTGTTTTGACCTCGGCGAGTCTCGGGGCAAGCGGCGAGGATGCGCAGAGCTTTACCTCGAATTTCAGAGTTGCAACCGGCGGCACCGAGCCTACCCTGTACCTCAGAAGCATCGCTGACTAATGGCCGGCGCGATAAAGGTTTCTCGCGGCGGCGTGTACGTTCCCGAGTGGGGCAACGCCGACCGCGGGGAAGACGAGAAGATCACCGTGCACTACCGCTTCCTCGGATTCGCCGAGCAGCAGGAGCTGCTGCGGCCGGATGACGTGGGGAAAAACTTTGCCTACGAGGCGCGCGTCGTGGCGCGTATGGTTCAGCGAATCGAAAACCTGTCCATAGACGACGGCGGGGGGGTACGGGCGATCAAAGACGGGGAGGCTCTGGTAGCGGAGCCCGGGGTAGACGAGCTCGCCCTGGAGCTATGGCTGCACTTCCGGTCACTCACGGCGGTGGATAAAAAAAAATCCATATCGGAATCGGCCTCTGGCACCAAGGCCAAGCGCGGCAAAGCGTCAAGCGGCAAATTGGAGACGGGCGGCTCGGAGTCGTAATTGGCGGTCGGCTTGTCACGATACGGCGCAGCGAGGTTAACGAATATCTGGATGAGTGGTTTTGGTCGGTCTTTGACCTCTGGCACAGGTCGAAGTTGCTCGAGCGGCCGCCGTTTGCTGAGGGGTGGGCCGATTGGCCGGTCCACATAGCCGTGGCCTACGAGACCGCAGAGGCGGCCTACAGGAGCGCACAACATGGTAGCCGATGAGCTGAAACTGATCCTCAGAGCCGACACGGCTAAAGCTGTGCGCGCCATGCGAAACGCGCAGCAGCAAACCGACAAAACCGGCGCAAGTATGACCAGTCTCGTCAAGGGCCTCGCCAAGACGGCCCTTGGCTTCGGGGCGACCGTGCTATCTGTTCGCGGCCTTGTCTCGATTATGAAGCAGAGCGTCGCCGCGTTCCGGCAGCAAGAGGAGGCCGAGGCCCGACTCCGGGGCGCACTCCTCGCCACCGGCGAGAACGCCGAGCGCGTGGGCGGTCAGGTGGCCCGGCTCGCCGCCGAGCTCCAGCAGGTGACCGTCTTTGGCGACGAGGCGACGATTGAGGCCGCCGGTCTCCTGCAGTCTCTTGCCGACCTCGACAGCAAAGGGCTCCAAAAAGTAATCCCCGCGGTCCAGGATTTCGCGACCGGCATGGGGATGGATCTGAACAACGCGGCGCGGTTGATCGGCCGGACTCTCTCGTCGAGCACCAACGCACTGAGCAGATACGGAATCGAGATTGACGCCGGAGCGAGCAAGAGCGAAAAGCTCGAGCAGATTACCGAGGCGCTAAACGAAAAGTTCGGCGGATTGTCGCGGGAGATGGCAGATACCGCGTCAGGCTCACTCAAGCAGATGAACAACGCCCTCGGCGATCTCGGCGAACAAATCGGCGCCGGGGTGCTGGATTTTTTCGAGGGCGCGATCCGCGGCAC
>JBMCTC010000305.1:0-3425 GCA_048624115.1 Spirochaetota bacterium | reverse complement strand
GTAACGATTTTTGACAGTCAGCGGGGCCTGATGGTCTCGCCCGAGCAGCTTCGCGAGCACGTGTTCGCGGGCACGCGCCAACTGATCGAGCAGGCGCACGCGTACGATCTCAAACTCATTCACCACTCGTGCGGATCGATCTACGAGATCGTTCCCGATATCATCGACCTCGGGGCCGATGCGATCCATCCAATTCAGGCGCTTGCCGCGAACATGGAGGCGGAGCGAATGGCGCGTGAGTTCGGCGGCCAGGTTTCTTTTGTCGGCGGAGTCGATGTTCAAGAGCTCATGGTGCGCGGCGCGCCGGCGGACATCCATCGCCGCGTTCGCGAACTCATCACCCTCTTCCCGACGGGGCTGGTTCTCTCGCCGAGTCACGAGGCGCTGCTGCCCGACGTTCCGCCCGAGAACGTCCGTGCCCTCTTCGATGCGGCCCATAAGGAGTTTGTATGAAACGTGTTGCCCAAGTCATTCGGGTAAAGCCGGAGAGCTACGACGCCTACGTCGAGTATCACCAAAACGTCTGGCCGGGCGTGGCCGAGCGCATCCGCGAGAGCAACATTCGGAACTACTCGATCTACCACTGGAACGGCTTGCTCTTTGCCTACTTCGAGTACGTCGGCGACGACTTCGAAGCCGACATGGCAAAAATGGCCGCCGATCCAGAGACACAGCGCTGGTGGGATACCGTAAAACCCCTTCAGGAACCGCTTGAAGACCGCGCCCCTGGGGAGTGGTGGCACGACATCGAGGAAGTCTTTCATCAGGACTGACGCCGGGCGGCGTACCGCCGGCGGCTGGGCCAGAATCAGCGCAAACGACAAGCATAGTAACGAGGAGAAAAACAAATGAGCAAAACGAACTCGGAGCAAGCCGCAGGGAGTCAACGTCTCTCACGAGAGAGACTCGAGGCGTGGGAACAACTCGGACTGGGGATTTTTCTCCACTTTGGGATGAGCACGTGGGACGGCGAGGAGCTCTCGCCCGGAACCGAACCGGCCACCACCTACGCCCCCGATGAGCTCGATGTGGACTCGTGGATCAAGCTTGCCGCACAGGCGGGTGCGAAGTACGCGGTGCTCACCTCCAAGCACGTCTCGGGCTTCTGCCTCTGGCCGAGTGCCCACACCGACTACCACGTGGGCAACAGCGGTAACCAGACCGACGTGGTCGCGGAGTTCTGCGCTGCCTGCGAGCGGCACGGGCTGATGGCCGGTCTCTACTACTGTAGCTGGGACAATCATCACACATTTGGCTCGCTTACTCCAAGCATGACGGCTTGGGACGACGCGTTTACCAGCGCAGAGTACCACGAGTTCCAGTACGCGCAGCTGCAGGAACTCGCGAAACGCTATCCCGGGGTGGGTGAGTGGTGGATCGATATTCCGAAGGTCCTGCCCCGCCACTTCAGAGACAGAATCTACGGGATGCTTGCAGAGGCAACGCCCGACGCGGTGATCGTAACAAACAGCGGAATCGGAAATGGGACCCAGTTCTCAGTTGCCAGGTCATGGCCAACCGATATCATTACCATCGAACGCTATCTGCCGCCCTCGATGGACGGCCACAAGAAGCTGCGAGAGATCGAGGGAAAGAGCTACTATCTTCCGGGTGAGGTATGCGATCCGGCCGGGCGCGAGTGGTTCTTCAAGCCCGGAGACACTCCCCGAAGTGACGAGGAGCTTCTCGGCATGTATCTCGTGAGCCGAGCACGTGGAGCGAACTTGCTCCTCGATGTTGGCCCGGACACGCGCGGACTGATTCCCGACGCTTTTGCAACTTCACTCAGGCGGTTGGGAGAGAACATCCGCAAGATCGAGGGGTAGCGGTGGAGCCTACACCACGGAGGGTAGGCGAGATCGTGTCCCACCGTAATCTCTGTGCCTGTGACAATGCCGACGCCCATTTCGCGGAACGTGTCGGAGGCTTGCTTGAGGGTCGTGCGGAGGGCGGTGTCGCCTCGACCGAGCGCATCGATGATGCGCTCCTCGGAGGTCAGATTGTCCAATATGTGGTTACTGCTCGTCGCGACGTTTTCAACCGACTCGCTGAGCTCCGATACCTCCGCGGTCATCTCGTCCACGCCTGCCTGCTGTCGCTGTACCTCTTCCAGAAGCCGATTCATTCCGCATGAGGTAGACTCGAGGGCCCGCCCCGATTCAGCGAGCTGGGCACGTGCCTCGACCGCTCGCTTTTCGATCTGCTCGCGAATTTCCGCAAACGAGCCGAGTCCACTCGTGGTCTCGGTAACGCTCGACGTGAGGTCCTCTAGTAGCGCGCTAATCGTACCCGTCAGTTCTCCACTCTTCTCGGCGAGCCGCTAGTTGCTTCCTACGTCGACGACGACGCCTCCTTGGTCTTTACCTTACTCACGAGAGCTGCGAGCTCTCCGAGCCGACGGCTGCTGCCTTCGGCCGATTCGGTAACGCCTTGTATCTTAGAAAACGCTTCCCGCGATTCAGTCTTCATGCTCTCCATCCGTTTCCGAGTGTCGACGGAGACTTCACGTAGTCGTGATAGTGCTCCCTCGATTGTCTGCACGCTCCCATCCACCTCCAGAGACGACTGACGAACCCCGTCGGTGGTGTCAACGAGTAGGGAGACTGTCTGGGATATCTCTTGGCTTCCCGATGCAAGCTCTGCCGTGCCGCTTTGGATTTCCAGCATGCTGTCGGTTACTTGCCCGATGAGTTCCACGATTCTTGTGAACGATTCATCCATGCTTCGTGTTGCACTGGAGGAGCGCTCGATGTACTCGGCAACCTTCTTGAGCGAACTACTGATTTGAGCCGAGTTCTCGCTGGAGGTCTCGGCGAGCTTGCGAATCTCGTCGGCAACAACAGCAAACCCCTTTCCATGTTCGCCCGCATGTGCGGCCTCGATCGCGGCGTTCATCGCAAGGAGATTCGTCTGCGCGGCGATCGTTTCTATGACGCCGATCGCGTCGGTCATCACTCCGGTAGACTCTGAGACTTTCGAGAGTGTCTCGGCTGCCTCTTGCATGGTCTGCGAGCCGGTGTTGGCAATTCCCCGCAACTGTTCCGAGATCTCAAGCCGGCTGCTCACGGTATCCGATATGCTCTGAATCGAGCTCGTCATCTGCGTCACCGACGCGGAAGATTCTTCAACGGACGAGGCGAGTACCGAGGTGCTCTCGCGTAACGAACCGGCAAAACGGGTGAGCGTCGCGGATGATTCCTGGGCCTGGCCGAGCTGAGCATCGAGGCTGCCGGAGCTACTGGCGACGGTGTCCATCTGCTCAACAAGCTTTTCAATTGCGTTGCTGAACTCCTGAGCGGTGTCGTTGAGTTTTGTGCTCACGGCGACCGAGCTCCTCGCGGTCTCCTGCACTTGACGGATCGTTGCCGCTATGTACTCGACAAATCGCGAGACATGGTAACTGACAACTCCGAGTTCATCCTTCG
>JBMCTC010000304.1:0-3430 GCA_048624115.1 Spirochaetota bacterium | reverse complement strand
CATGAGGATACCCGCAGCAATTACAAACAGGACAAAGCTCGGACGCCGTTCGACGGCCCGGATGAAGGTCTCCCAGCCGCCCTCGACCCGAGTGCCGAGAATGCTGATCCGCCAGATTAGCATACCAACGACGCTGACCGCGCCGACAAAGAGAATCGCGCCCCGTTGGATGCGGCGAGCGAAAGCCTGCCCGAGCCCTGGAACCAGGGCCGAGAGAATAGCCGCGACTTTTGGCGAGACTCGTGAGGGCTTCTCGGTAGGGCGGCCGTGAGGCTTGTTGCGCTCCTTGTTCTGGCCGCCGACCTTTACGATCGTACCCGATTCGCCGGTAGCTCGAGTATCGGCTTCGCTCATCCCGCACCCCCAACTCCGCCGGCTGTAATGCGCTCGGCCTCTTCACCGTAGATTTGCTTGAACTGTTCGTCTGTCATCGCCCTGATCTCTTCGCGAGTGCCCTCGTATACGAGTTCGCCGTCGCGCAAGCCGATGACCCGTGTCGAGTAGCGCTGCACGAGATCGAGGTAGTGGAGACTACAAATGATCGTGATTTTGTCTTCCTGGTTGAGTTTCTCGAGGTAGCCCAAGATCGAGTGCGCGAGCACCGGATCGAGGCTCGCCACAGGTTCGTCCGCGAGAATGATCGAGGGATCCTGCATGAGCGCCCGCGCAATGCCGACGCGCTGCTGCTGACCACCTGAGAGCTCGCTTGCTCGTTTTCGCGCCTGATCGGAAAGCCCAACCCGTTCGAGCGAATGACGCGCTGCCTCGCGGTCCTGCTTGGAAAAGCGATTCAAGACACTTGCCCACGGGTTTGTGTAGCCGAGTCTGCCCGCGAGAACATTGGTGGTCACGCTCGAACGCCGCACCAAATTGAAGTGCTGAAAGATCATGCCGATCTTGCGTCGTACTGCGCGAAGCTGCGTCGGATCCGCCGCGGTAACGTCGACTCCATCCCAGAGAATCTGCCCCTCAGTGGGCTCGACAAGCCGATTGATGCATCGCAACAGAGTAGACTTCCCCGAGCCGGAGAGGCCAATGACAACAAGGAACTCCCCGTCGTTTACGGTGAAGGTTACGTCGCGCAACGCCTCGGTCCCGTCGTCGTAGACCTTGGTCAGGTGCTTCACTTCGAGCATAATTCTTCCTTAGCTGCTTTTTGGGCTGCCGTCCACTGCACGCAACTCTTCCCGATCGGACGGCAGTCAAAAAAGAAGGCAATGGCCGCCAATTCGGGCAGCCATTGCTTCGCATGGATGTTAGTCCAGATAGTCGGAGAGGTCTACTCCGGCCGCCTCAAGAACCTGGCGGAACGGATCGTAGAAGGTATCGTCCTGTCGGACAATATCGGTCCACTCGTAGACGGACTCCATTGCAGCAACTCCCTCTTCGGTCTCAGCGATCGCCAGAAACGCATCGGTGATTGCGGCGCGCATCTCCTCGGGCATCTCGGTTGAGAACTGAATACCGTCGTTGGGGATCGGGCCGAACTCTTCGAGAACGAGCACCTTCTCGTTTACATCCGCATTGTCCTCCGAGATGGTCCCGCGAGCATCGACGAAGCTCGAGCCTGCATCTGCACTACCATTGTAGACTGCGCTGATGACACCCGAGTGACCACCGGCGTCCACAACCTCAGCGAGATCGGTGTCGGGGTTTACCCCTCCCGCGCGCATAACGATGCTCGGAACGATCCAACCACTCGTGGAGTTCGGATCGGGTCGGGCAAAGGTCTTTCCTGCGAGATCTGCAATGCTCTCGATACCGCTGTCTGCACCGACGACGAACTGACCGCCGTAGAACGGGTCGCCGCGACGAACTGCGATGAGCCCAACTTCGGCAACACCGCGCTCCGCTGCGAGGATCGCACCAAACGTGTTCAACGCCGCCATGTGTGCGCTCGGGGGATCGGCCGAAAGTGCTTCGATAACGCCCGAATAGTCGGCCGCAACGATGGCTTCGAACACGTATCCGGTTTGCTCTTCAAGCATTGCGACAAGCTCGTCGGCTCCAGCCAAGATAGCTTGCGTCTCACCCGATGGAACAAGTGCCCAAACGATTGGGTTTTCCTCGGTGCCGAGCTCGGCCTCCTGCTGACCACCGGCGAAGGTGGCGATTGCTGCCAGAAGAAGAACTGCAAAAGTGATTAGTCTCTTCATGTGACACTCCTTGGCTGGTATGATATTCGAGTGGTGCAACTTCGGCCATACGGGGCCGTTAGAATTCCGTTAAATCTGAGACTGTGCACGAGGAGCCACTGTGAAAGAAGAGCCGGATAGGGAAACGATCGCAACAAAGCCAGGCTCGGGAAGCCGGCCTCGCGTCGTGCTCGACACCGACACCTATAATGAGATAGACGATCAGTTTGCCCTCGCCTATCTCCTGAATTCGCAAGACGTTGTTCGACCGGAAGCGATCTATGCGGCTCCGTTTCACAACGACCGCAGTTCGAGTCCAGGTGACGGCATGGAAAAGAGCTTTGCGGAGATCGAGCGTCTGCTCGACCGCCTCGATATGCGAGACCTCCCCCACTTTCGCGGCTCGACCCGCACAATAGGCGCGAGCCCCGAACGGCCACCCGCAAGTGATGCGGTGACCGACTTGATCGAGCGCAGCAGGTCGGCAACACCAGACCTACGGCTCTCGATCATCGCAATCGGGGCGATTACCAATGTCGCAGCGGCACTCCTTACCGATCCCTCGCTCGCGGAGCGCTGTAACGTCGTCTGGCTCGGCGGCAACGCCCCCGGCTTTCCCGAGCCGGGCGAGTTTAACCTACACGGCGACATCGACGCTGCGCGCGTCGTTTTTGATTCCGGCATACCGCTCTACCTGGTGCCGGCGTGGCCGGTCTCGAGCCACCTCGCGACAACCCGCGAGGAACTATCGACCTACCTCGACCTCGATCAGCCGCTCTCGCAATTCTTGTACGAGAGCTTTGTGGCCTACGGCCCGCCAGAGGGAGTGTGGAGCAAAGAGATTTGGGATATCGCCGGGGTCGCCTGGCTCGTACTACCCGACTCGGTAGAGAGCTACTCATGTCCGACGCCGATCATCGCACCGGATGGGACCTACGCGGTGCGACCCGGTCGGCCGGCGTGCGAAATGGCGTACCGCGTGAACCGCGATACGATCTACACAGATATGTTTCGGAGGTTAGCGTAGGTGAAGTACGATGTGGTGGTAGTTGGGGCGGGGATCGCGGGGCAGGTAACGGCAAACTACCTCGCGCGAGCTGGAAAGAACGTGATAATGCTCGAGCAGAATCACCATTCCGGCGGGAACATGTCGGGATTCAAGCGCAAAGGCTTTTACTTTGACGGCGGCGATCAGTCGTTCGAAAGCCTGGGTATCGTCCTGCCGATTCTGCGCGATCTCATTGGCGTGGGTCCCGACGATTTCCACAAAGCGCGCTATCGAATGGTCTCCGACG
>JBMCTC010000303.1:0-3434 GCA_048624115.1 Spirochaetota bacterium | reverse complement strand
GACGTCGACGGCATGAAGCCGGAAGAGTTTGCCGGGTATGGTGCGTCTGCACGAACCTTGAGATCGTTTGTTTCAGGGTACTCGGACTTGCTCGCAACGATCCGTGACTTCATGATTCCCGATCCGGATCGCTAGATTGCACAGCGCAGAAACGAGGAGCACACGATGACACAGAGGATCCTGGACTTTATCAGCAATGAGTGGACCGAAGCGGGCGCGAGCCAAACACGGCCGGTTGGTAATCCCGCCACTGGGAAGCAAATCGCAGAGCTCGTTCTCACACCGCGTGACGGTGTGGGTCGCGCGGTAGAGGCCGGTAAGCGCGCCTTTCGAGAGTGGCGTGAGACTCCGGTTGTCGAACGGATCCAACCTCTCTTTCGCCTGAAGATGCTCCTCGAAGAGCATATAGACGAGCTGGCTCAGATCATCACAAACGAGTGTGGGAAGACCAAAAAAGAAAGCGTGGGCGAGCTTCGACGTGGCATTGAGAATGTCGAGGTCGCCTGCGGAACGCCAATTCTCAACCAAGGGTATAGTAACGAAGACATCGCCTCTGGAATTGACGAGCACATGTTTCGTCAACCGCTCGGCGTGGTGACGGCGATCACTCCGTTCAACTTTCCCGGGATGATCCCGCTGTGGTTCTTTCCCTATGCCGTGGCAACAGGCAACTGCTTTATTCTCAAGCCGAGCGAGAAGGTCCCGATGACTACGGCCAAGCTCTTCGAGCTCATCGAGCATGCAGGCTTCGCGGCGGGTGTTGCGCAGTTGGTCAACGGTGATCGCGGGACTGTCGACGCGCTTCTCGATCATCCCGACGTCCGGGCCGTCAGTTTCGTCGGAAGCACGGCGGTCGCGAAGTACATCTATCAACGAGCGACCTCGAACGGCAAGCGAGCTCAGTGCCAGGGGGGCGCGAAAAATCCGGTGGTTATCATGCCGGACGCCGACATGGAGGCTACGGGCAAGATTATGGCCGACAGCGCGTTTGGGTGTGCCGGCCAACGCTGTCTTGCAGCAAGCGTTGCGGTCACCGTAGGTGAGGCCCGCGAGAGCTTTGCAGAGCAAATGGCAGAGATCGCCCAAACGAGAAAAGTGGGCTACGGTCTTGATGAAGGGGTCGAGATGGGCCCTGTGATCACGCGTGAGAGCAAGAGTCGAATCGAGAGCCTCATTGCAGCCGGAGCAAGCGAGGGCGCAAAGCTCCTTGTCGACGGTCGAGGCAAGAAACCTTCAGGCTATGACGAGGGCAACTGGGTCTTTCCCACGATCCTTTCCGATGTTCCTCCTACCGGTCAGATCGCGAGAACCGAAATTTTTGGACCCGTCTTGAGCATGATGGCGGCCAACGACATTGACGACGCTATTCGTCTGGTGAATGATCGTGGCTACGGAAACATGGCCTGCATCTTTACGTCTAGCGGCGCGACCGCGCGGAAGTTCCGGCACGACGCCGACGCCGGCAACGTCGGCATCAACATCGGCGTCGCTGCACCCATGGCCTTTTTCCCGTTCAGCGGATGGAATGAGAGCTTCTTTGGAGACCTGCACGCGCAGGGGCGACACGGCGTAGAGTTCTACACGCAGACAAAGGTAGTCGTGGAGCGCTGGCCCAAGACGTGGTCTCGGCAGTTCTGACCAGCCTGCTTTCTACGAGTCCCATTCGTTGTCAGGCGTATCTTGCAAGGCGGGGTCTCCAGCCTCGCCACTTGTTACTCTGCCCATGGTCGTAAATGCGATGAGCATACACACGCCTGCGTAGACAAAGGTGGCCGGATAGCCGGCGAAGTCGATTATTGCGCCTGCAATTGGCGGGCTCACGATCGCGGCGCCCTGACTGAAGAAGTAGTAGAGCCCGGTGTAGATTCCCATGTTCGAGAAGGTGGCCATTTGCAAGAGCATCGGGAAGCTGTTGGTAATGACGCCGCCCCAAACGGTTCCAAACAGAAAGAGCAGCAACCAAAAGCTGCCGAGAACAATCGCGAATGGTGCTCCCGAAGGTATGACGATCTGGGCGTGGAGGTAGACCAGGACCAGGAGTCCAGCGGCGATAGCCAGGCCGTAGCGAATGACTTTCTTGCGGCCTATCTTGTGAGCCAGGAATCCTGATGGAATCGCGAACACACCGTAGGCAACACCGACTGCTCCTGCCGAGAGGCTCGTGAGCGACTCGGAGGTGCCTATGATCTCTTTGGTGTAGAGTCCGAGAAAGGGGAGGAGTCCCTGATACGCGAGAAACCAGAAGAAGATGCTAACGAGCACCCAGAGCGCACTTCGATCTTGCGCGCCCGCGATGAGCTTGAGTGATCGTACCAGTGGCTCGCGCTTCTCCTCAGCGTCACTGGCCCGTTGCTTTTCCTTGACGAGCAAAAACAGGACGATCGTGACGACGACTACGAGTATGCCCGCGATCAAGAAGGGGATCTTGCGTTCTGAGTCTCCGATGATGGGAAGGTTCACCGAAATGCCGACCAGTGGCCCGAGCGCGACGGTACCAAGGATTGCTGCGATAGCGCCCATTGTGTTGATGACACCGTTTGCCTCACTGCGGTACTCACCTGGTATCGTGTCGGGCATGAGCGCGACCACCGGGCCACGCGCCGCCTGCTTGAATATGTTGAGGAAGAAGAGAACAACGATAAGCGCGATGAGCCCCGCCGCCGTGGCAAAGGGAATCGCCGCGAAGAGGATTCCGCTTAGTGGTAGCGTTACCAGGATGTACGGCATTCGTCTTCCGATCCGCGTTCGCGTATTGTCCGACAGGTGCGCAACGAGCGGGATCATAAAGAGGGCGAACCCGTTGTCGAGCGTCATAATCAGCCCGATCAGTCCCTTGGAGTCGAGAAAGTCCTCCAAGAACTGTGGCACAAACGTGTCGTAGAGGGGGTCCATCAGCCCCATCGTGAAAAAGCCAAGCCCTATCAGAAAGGTGAGTCCTTGATACCGGGAAAAGCCGGCGGCGCCTCTGTTCATGCCGCCATCCTACCGATAACCGACCGATTGCGCCACCATTGGCCATATTAGAAAACCCAAGTATTCTTGTCGAAATACGCGGGGCTCGACCGTCTTGTAGGTAAGGAGATGCTAATGAAGTACGCATTGTTGATTTACGAGAAGGCTGACTATCGTGACACGGTAAGTCAGGAGCGCATGGCTGAGGTTTTGAGGGAGCACGACGTGTTCTGGAACAAGTACGGCGAGGAAAAGTTTCGGGGCGCCGCCGGGCTTGAGGGGCACAAGACGGCAACCACCCTCAGGCGTTCGGGGGACGACTACATTGTGCACGACGGCCCGTACGCCGAGACTCGGGAGATCCTCGGCGGCTTTTACGTTGTCGAATGTGAAGATCTAGATGAGGCGATGAAGATCGCTCGTGACATTCCGCTCGAGGAAGATGAGGCGGTCGAGATCAGGCCGGTGATGTCCGAGTAATG
>JBMCTC010000302.1:0-3434 GCA_048624115.1 Spirochaetota bacterium | reverse complement strand
ACCAACCTCTAGCGGTTTATTCTTTCTTCCCTTCCCTAATAAATGACAAAGATCAATGTCCGAGCGCCTTCCGGCAATCGAACGGCAACAAAAACTCAACAGCTAAGCCGTGGTAGTTGATGCTGCGTTGAATACGCTCTCTCGAGCGCGAAGGGTAAAGTACCAACCAGTCCCGTCGGTGTCAACCTTCGGAAGAAGAATCCTTGCGTTTTGCGAGATCGAGGGCTGCCTCTTTCTCTGCAATCTGCTTACGCACGACGTCGATCTGAGCAAATATCTCAGATAGGCCGGGCGTCAATGTAGAGACGCTCGGAGCGCCCTCCTCTACCAACACCTCGTAGGTGCGCGCACCGAGCTGGCCAAGTAGTTTTTCGGCTTGACTCTCCAACTGCGCGATCTCGATTCGCAGTACACCCCGTTCACCGAGATCTTGCGTCCGTTCTTTCACGCGGTTGAGAATGTCTCGCGAGCCCTCGAGGCCCTTATCCATCGTGTTCTTCACTCTGTCCCAAAAGTCCATACACACCTCCGGTTTGATTTGCTTTGTTGACGGTCCAAGAACTCTCGCTCTAAGATGGCGTCAAAGCGCTGCCGATGCAAGCTATCGCACCTAACCACAAGGAGTTACTGTATGAATCTAGTATTTTTGGGCCCTCCGGGCGCCGGAAAAGGCACCATGGCGAGCCGTTTAGCCGAGGAACTCGGTATCCCGCACATCTCCACTGGAGATATGTTTCGAGCCGCAATGGCCAAGGAGACTGAACTCGGCTTGAAGGCCAAAGCAATCATGGAGGCCGGAGATCTCGTACCTGATGAGCTCACGATCGCGATGGTAAACGAGCGTCTGGCGGAGTCTGATGCCAACAGCGGCTACATACTCGACGGCTTCCCCCGAACCATCCCTCAGGCAGAAGCACTTGATGGGTTTGCGACAATCGACAAAGCAGTTCGATTTGAGGTCGATGAGGCGATGCTCGTCAAGCGGCTCTCCGGCCGCCGTGTTCACAAGCCGTCGGGCCGCATCTATCACGTGGAGTTCAATCCACCCAAAGAAGCCGGCAAAGACGATGTGACGGGCGAGCCGCTCATCCAGCGCGACGACGACAAGGAAGAAGCAATCCGCAATCGGTTGCAGGTGTACAACAAGCAGACCGCTCCCCTAATCGAGTACTACGAGAAGAAGGGAAACCTGGTTACTGTCGACGCGACTCCGATGCCCAACGAGGTGTACGGTCAGCTGAAAAAAGTATTGGCCGTTTAGGAATCTTCCTCAGGCGACGTTGTCTCTTCGGGTGCGACGTCGTCTCTCGCACCACCCTCAATCAACGCTGCGGCAAGAAGCAGCTCTCGCACTGCATCACGGGCAACTAACTCGTCGCGCGCGAGCAGAGCTTCTGCCGCCGATTGATCCTGAAAGCCGAGCGCAACCGCCTCGGTAAGCGCCTGCAGCCCGCGTTCGCGCTCCTGCGCCGCAGTCAGCAGAATCTCCGCCGTCGCGAACTGCGCGAGCGCACGCTCAGAGTCTTCAACCGCCTCATCGGATGCAATGCGCTCGAGCACCGATAGTGCGTCCGCGTACCGATCCTCACTCGAAAGCAGCACAGCGAGGTAGCGCGCGCCCGCAGCGTCGGAAGGCTCCGCGGCAACGTAGGAGCGCATTATGCGGATCGCGTCGTCGGTGCGGCCGGCAATCTCATACGTCTCGGCCGTAGTTCGAAGCGCCTCGGTGTCCTCGGGAGCAAGAGCTATGACACGCTCGAGCAGCGTCGCGGCAAGCTCGTAGTCCTCGCGAAGTCGCGCGATCTCGGCCCGGTTGGCAAGAACTTGCAGATCGGTGGGGTTCAACTCGAGGGCCCGGTCGTATCCGGCCGCCGCATCCTCTACCCGGCCTTGCCGATACAAGGCGTACGCTTGGGTCTCGACCAAGAGCGCGTTGTCGGGGTCACGGGTCAGTAGCTCTTCGAGCAGCTCGGCCGCCTCGGAGAATCGCTCGAGTTCCACGTACGCACGCGCGAGGTTGTAGGATGCTCCAACGAGTGTTGGGTCGAGCTCATGAGCACGGGCGAGATAGCGAGCGCTTTCATCGTAGCGCTCGAGCTCGTAGTAGGCGTTGCCGAGATTGTAGTACTCGGCGGCCAGGTCTCCACGGTTGACCGTTGAGGCGCAGCCGGCGACCCCGAGTATCGCGACACCCACCACGGCAATCGTGACGATCGCACGCCATACTCGGATCATTGGGCGAGCACCGTCCGCTCAATCTCCCGAACCTGGGATCGATAGAGGTTAGAGATCGTTGAGCCGTAGTCGGCAATGAGCTGAATAATGTTCCGCGGTTGATCGGGAAGGTCGCTCCCGTTTAGGCGATCGCCCGCGTCTCCGAGTCCCGGCAGGATGTAGGCCTTGTCGTTGAGCACAGGATCCATCCAAAGCGTGTAGACCTGCGCGTTTGGAATGGCCCGGACGATTCGGAGACTTCCCTTGAGCGCGGAGATCACGTTAAAGAAGCTAACTGATCGCGGTTTGACTCCCTGCTCCTCCAAGTATGAGACAATGGTCACGAGGCTTCCACCGGTCGCGTTCATGGGGTCGGCAAAAATGAGGTCTTTGCCGGAGAGCATCTCCAGATCGAAGTAGCTCCGCTTGAGATCGAGGATGTACTCCATGTTGCTCTCTTGCTTCGTGTCGTCTCTGCCGATTCGGAAGAGCGCAAACGGGGTAACGTAGCCGGTAGAGGTGTACTCCTGAATCTCTTTTGACATGATCATTGACGGAAGAAGCGCTCCGCGAAGCATCACGCACATCACTGCGTTCTCCAGTGCCTTATCCACGTCGGGTATCTTGTGAACAGCGAAGTTTTGAACCGGGACATTGACCGGGGTCTTGATAATGAGATGATTCTTCTGATGGTTCTCCGGCTCGGCAAAGGCCAGGTTGAACAGTAGTTCGTACGCGCGCTGGATGTAGTAGACAAACTCCGAATGCGGAGTCCTCACGTCACGAAGCTTGGCGATCAGCCGTGACGCCTCCCCATGCACCGTCGACGGCGTACGAAAGGAATACACGTTGATCGCAGGTTCATCGGCGGTGATCTCCTGCATGCGGTCACCCATCTTGTTGTACAGATCGATGAGGCGCTGTTTCTCGCTACTGAGCCGGGTCTCGTTCTGCGAGGACGAGAGGATCCGGGAGGCCTCGATTACATGATCGTAGAGCTCGTCCATCTCCGAAAGGGAGTCCTTGTCGCGGTCGGTCAGATATCCGTCGAGGTCGGTCGCTTTGAGCACGATTGAGTCCATGTCGTCACTATACCGGTGGAGTCGGCATCGCTCAACACGGGGTCAATACCTGGTGGCGCGACCTCTTCCGCGTTATACTCACCGTGAGTTCAACGCTCAAATCTTACATTGAGAGGAGTAGACATGACAAAGAAGGGT
>JBMCTC010000301.1:0-3437 GCA_048624115.1 Spirochaetota bacterium | reverse complement strand
CGAGGCAACGAACCCATCAGTGCCGATCCAGAGAATAAGCGGCATAATCCAGAAGAGCGGCGGTGCGCTCTGCAGGAGAATCAGAGGGAAAAAGCCAACTCGCTCCCGTGAACGCCGACGCCCCATCAAGAGACCCGCCGGTATCGCCACGATCCAGGCAACCGAGAAACCGAGCAAGCCGCGACCAATGGTGCGAGCAACCTCGAGCAGAAAGTCGAGGAGCACGGATGAGTCGGCGAGATAGACGAGCACCCGGCTCGGCGGCGGGAGCACCGACGGCCCGGCGAGAAGGCTTCCTCCCCACCAGACCGCGAAGAAGAGCAAGAGGCCCACCGCGTACTGTACAATCGCGGCGGGCCGGATTTTTCTACTCACAAACGAGCCGCATTAATCTTCGAGGTAGAACTCGTCGTTTGGCTCGTCGCTGCCGATCATCTCGGAGTACAGACCAATAACCTGACGGGTTTCACTCGCCGAAGGAAGATCAAAGAGCGTGTTCCGAAGTGCCTGCTCGACCACATGCTGGGGAAAGTCGAGAACCGGAGCGTAGCGCTCGGCGTACGCCTCTGGGGCAGCCACAACGTTGCCAAGCGTTTCATCGAGACGCTCGATAAATGTCGAGAGTGAGTTCCGGTACTCGGTGGCTGTTGAGTCGTTCACAAAGAACGAAACCTGCGGGCTGCGTTGTTCGCCTCCCGAGAGTCGACCCCATCCCTCGTGAAGATTCTCGAGCCGATACGCCGCGCCGGTCGCTTCGAGGCGGCTCGCGATAGGCTCGACCAACACGGCAGCATCGGCATTCCCCTCTGCAAGCAGAGCGCTCGACTGTGGGAAGGGCGCGTAGCGAACTTCGACTTCGCCGGTCAGTCCCTCGGCCTCGAGCGCCTTTTGCACGTAGATGTCGATCGGACTTCCCTCGAAGGGGGCGTAGACCACGCCGCCTCGCAAATCCTGCCACGAGTCAACATCTTCTGCGGTCATCAGTGCCGAAGCGCCCCACACGGGCGTGGCAACGTGCACGAGATCGCTTTCGGTCAGGTAGCGTCGCAGGCCCACGCTATAACCGGTCATGAGAACCTCGACCTCTGCGCTCAAAAGCCTCGCGAGGGCTTGCGGATGGTCGGTAAAGAAAGAGACCGAGTAACTGCCGGGAAAAGCGTCGGCCACGGCCAAGACGGGGATAGAGCTCACACTCTGGGGCACGAGAATGGTCAGCGGCTGGAGTTGTGACGTCCCGACCGAAGGCTCCTCCCGAATACCCTCTGCGACGACAACTGCCGAGAACACGACGAGCACCAGAATCACAAGGCCCAGACGCCTCGAGGCGAGTCGTATATATGAACTACAATGCATAAACCCTCCTTGGGTTGGACCGGCAGGCGCTCCGCCCGCTCTCAGGGCACGGATTTGCCCGCTGCGGCCGCTTTCCTTACTATGACGAACATATGGCTTCGTTTGAAGGACCTATCGAGCGACTCGAGAGTCCGGCGAACGATTGCTCACATGGATCAGCTTCGCAAACTGATTGTTGCGATGCGCGGACGAGATCTTCCGGGAGGGCCTACTCAAACCGGAATCAGAAGAGGAATGACAAGGGAGAAACAATGCAAAAACTACTCAGTGCGGCAATAGTCGCCACGCTCTTGATCGCCCTGGCGAGCTGCGAGCAGAGCGCCGAGGTCACCGACGAAGAGGCAAAAGAGGCATACGCCTACAGCTTTGTCTCTGTGATGATGATTTCGATGGGAGCGGCAACTGGGCGGGTGCCTGAGGGCATTACCCTGAGCCAGGAAGAGGCAAGAATTACGCTCGACGAGTTTGACTTCTACGGTTTTGTAGGGGAAGAGAGCGAAGACAACGTCTACGAGTCGATGTCCGGCACGATAGTCGGAGAGAGCGAGCGACTCGTTGCGGATCTCACGCTCGTTGGTGGCCCTGTTGAGAGTATCTCATTCTCACTGGGCGCCGAAGAGGTAGGCTCTGAAGAAGGTTTCACGACAACCGTGACGATCAACGGCAGTGAGATGGAGCTCGACATGCGAGCCGAAGACATCGGCGGCTGATGCGAGCTCAATCGCCGATCCACTCGTAGAGCGCGACGATTCCCGCCGGTTTACGGCCGGCGGTGCTCCGTCGTTTGTTCACCGCAGACCGCGCCCGAGCGGCACGACGGGCCGCCCGACGCGCAAGCCGCTTGCGCCGGCGAGCAACCTTGCGCGACGAGGTACCGCTGCCTCCGCAGCCGCCGCCACAGCTACTCCCGCATCCTGAGAGTTCGAGTGAGCGCGTCTTTTGCACGCTACCCCTGTTCTCCCAGAACGCAAGCGCGGCTTCCACCTCGCTCGGTGAGGCGGCGAGCTCTGCAGCAAGCTGACCGAGTGTGGCAATCTTGAGCGGACGCAACGCGTCCCGCACGGCCGAAGGCCGCACGGAGGGGTTGCGCATCACGCGGCGATCTCGTTCACCTCGAACGCCGCGCAACGCCTTGGAAAGAACCGACATTATCTTGCGACTCCCGAACTCTCTCGGCCCTCGATTACGCTTGGACGATAGACGGTTCGCCCGAGAATCCAGAATCCGATGACTATTACGGCGAGCAAGCCCACGGCAAGCACGATTGGTGCTACCGCCGGCGTGGTGGTGAGTTGGTAGAAGAGAACCGAGATACTCCACGCTATGATGAAGGTGTAGCCGATGAGTACCAACCCGAGTCCCTTGCCCATCTCGCGGATCGCAGCGGCCATCGCGGCGACACAGGGAATGTAGAGCAGCACAAAGAGCATGTAGGCGTACGCCCCGGCTCGGCTGAACTGGGCCCGCATGCGATCCATCATGTCGGTACCGGCGCCTACCTCTTCGCCGACGGCGGCCGCATCCTCACTCACCAGGCCCGTTCCCAACGGATCGGCAAGACCGCCGAGCGCCCCGGAGAGTGCCTCAGGCACGCTCGCGAATGCCTCTGCGACTCCACCGAAGAAGTCGAACTCGGCGTCCTCGGCGACTCGGGCCTCCTGGACGTAGAGTGAGGTTAATGTGCCGACTACGACCTCTTTAGCAAAGATTCCGGTAAAGAGACCGACCGTCGCGGGCCAGTTCTCTTCCTCGACCCCCATCGGTTCGAAGACCGGGGTAACCGCTCGTCCGATTCCGGAGAGAACCGAGTCTGCCTGATCCTCGTTTCCAAACGATCCGTCGGTACCAATGCTGTTAAGCAGCGCCAGGACGGCGACAATAAGGGTGATAGTCACACCTGCTCGCTTCACAAACGCACTCAGTCGATGCCACGCCTGTGAGAGCACGAACTTGAGTCGGGGCGCGTGGTAGGGCGGCAGCTCCATGATGAAGAACACCATGATCGAGACCAGGAACAGGGTCACGATCATCCCGAAGGTGCGGTCGATCACGAAGCGGGCCATCCGAAGCTTCCCGTGGCGGGC
>JBMCTC010000300.1:0-3448 GCA_048624115.1 Spirochaetota bacterium | reverse complement strand
CAACGCCCGCAAATGAGACAACCGCACCGAGGATCTTTCTCGGGGTCAGAGGATCGTCCTCGAGTCGAACATGGCCGTAGAGCATCGCTGCCACCGGGACGAGGGTGATCATAAGAGCCGTGACGCCGCTCGACTGGAAAAGGAGGGCAGAAACAAAGCAGAGCATCGGAATGGCGGTTGCAAACACGCCCACCAATGAGCCGTGAAGCCAGAGATCTCTGCCGCGAGGAAGTCTTCCGTACTGCAAACGTACCCAGAGAAGGCACAGCGCCGCTGCGATTGGCATTCGAAGCGCGACAAAACCGACAGGATGAAACTGACCGAGCCCAAATCGGCTTACGACCAAGTTGGTCCCAAAAAAGAGGCTCAAAAGCAGCATTGCGGGAATGTGAGAACGCACGACTACGCCTTGGGTGGCTTGCGGCGAACCTCGAAGACCTTCTCGTTCCCGTGGTCGGAGCCCTTGGTGCGTGCCTTTGCCTGCTCCTGGAACACGAGCTGGCTGCGCACCCTTTTCTTGCCCGGAGCCGGCGGCGCGAACGTCCCGTCCGGCATCATCCGGTGGGCGTTCGTCGTATCACCAAAACAAGTCTCGAGAATCGAGATCGCCTTTCGCTGCTGCCACTCGTCGGTGATTGGAAACATCAACTCGACCCGGCGCTCGAGGTTCCTCGGCATCCAGTCGGCGCTTGCCGCGTAGACCTCGGGGATTCCACCATTATGGAACGAGATGATGCGAGCGTGCTCGAGGTAGCGGTCAATGACACTCGTGACCTCAATGGTGTCGCTCAAGCCTGCCACCCCGGGAACGAGCATGCAAATGCCCCGGATGTTGAGCTTGATCTCGACGCCTGCCCGCGAAGCCTCGTAGAGCGCCTCGATGACCTCGGGATCGGCGAGACTGTTCATCTTCGCGAGTATTCGTCCCTGCCCACCGCCGGCGGCGCGCATCGCCTCTCGCTCGATGAGCTGCAACAGCCTGCTCTTGAGGGTGGTCGGCGCCATGACCAGGTGAGAGAGCGCCGGAATGGCCGAGTATCCGGTGATCGCGTTGAAGAAGAGCCCTGTCTCGTAGGCGATCTCCTGACGAGCGGTCAGGAGGCCAACGTCGGTGTAGAGGCGAGCCGTCTTGTCGTTGTAGTTCCCGGTGCCCAGATGAACGTAGCGCTGGATGCCGCGCTGCTCGCGACGAACAATGAGGAGCGCCTTTGCGTGCACCTTGAGGCGTGCAATCCCGTAGACAACAATGACACCCGCCTGTTCGAGGCGCTCCGCCCACGTGATGTTGCGCTCTTCATCAAAGCGCGCCTTGATCTCGACGAGCACCGTCACTTGCTTGCCCGAACGAGCCGCGCGCTCCAAAGCCTGGACGATCGATGAGTCCCCGCTCGTGCGATAGAGCGTCATCTTGATCGATAGCACTTTTGGGTCGTCGGCCGCATCGTTCAAGAGGCGCACGATTGGCTCGAAACTCTCGAATGGATGATGGAAGAGAATGTCGTTCTGCCGGATCGACTCCCACAGCGGGCCCTCGCTCGGAACCTCGGGCGACTCGTACCCGTGCCACCGCTCGTACTTGAGTTGGTCAAAGCCGTGAATCGAGGTCAGCGACATAAACTCACCCAGATCGAGCGGTTCCGACTTCTCAAAAACCTCGTTCTCGGGGATGTCGACGGCTCGGCTCAGAATGCCACGCAACTCGCCATTCGGGTCCGATGCACCGGCAATCGACAATCGCACCGCCTTACTAAACTCGCGCCACGCGAGAACCTGCTCCATCGCCTCGACGAAGTCTTCGTCTCGCTCCTCATCTACTCCCATGTCGGCGTCGCGAGTCACACGAAAGAGGCACTGCGCAACAACTCGGTAGCCGGGGAAGAGAGCGGCCGCGTGCTGCACGATAACATCTTCGAGGAGCGCGAATGAAACCGTGCCGGAATCTTCAGGAAGAAAGATCAACCGCTCGAGAGAGGCCGGAATCTGCACAATTGCGAGGTAGTGCTCGTCCTTCCCCTTGCCGCCGATCGGCGCGTCGGTCAGGAAATCGGCTCCCTCGTTTGGCGAGAGCAAAAAAGCGGCATGAAGCCGCAGATTCGAGATGTAGGGGATCTCCTGCCCGGGCGTGGCGCGCACGGGTGTGAGCACCGGAAAGATATCCTCGTGGAAGCGGCGCTTGAGAAATGAACTCTGCTCAGGGGTGTAGTCTGCCGGCCGCTTGAGAACCAGTCCCGCCTCTGCAAGACCTGGTATAACCTCCTCGAGGAGCGTCTTGTACTTGCGTGCGATTAGCGTCTTCACTCGCTCGAGAATGCGGTCAAGCAGATCGGACGGCGAAATGCCCGAGGGGCAGGTCACGTAGTTGCCGCGTGCAATCTGGCGTTTGACCGAAGCGACACGAACCATAAAGAACTCGTCAAAGTTGCTCGTGACGATACAGAGAAACTTCAGCCGCTCGAGTAGGGGCACGTCGGATCTCGTTGCCTCGTGTAGGACGCGGGCATTGAACTCGATCCAACTGAGTTCGCGATTGATAAACTGTGGTTCGATTCTCGCTTTTGCCATTCAGTTCCCGTTTTAGGCGATGATAACGCTCAAGCCAAAGACCTGCTCGAACATATCAGCCTTGCCTTCGAATCCGTACCGTTCGGTTGAGATGTCGCCATCGTACTCGCAGTGCAGCACGACGTCGCCCTCGGTCACCTCGACCTTGACCGACCGTACCCGCTGCGCATGTCCACGATCGAGCGCGTCCGCGATGCGCAAGATGGCCGCGAGCTTGAGCACCTGAATGCGCTGCTCCCGATTGAGCGCCACGTACTCACTGTGCGCCGATGATGGCAGCGCCTTACGGTGATAACGCACCACGTTGGCGATAATCCGGAGGTCATCACGACTGATCCCAAAGATCTCGGAGTTTTGGATGATGTACTGCCCGTGCTTGTGGTGGCCGCTCGCGCGAATGTAGGTGCCGACATCGTGCAGAATTGCCGCGGCTTCGAGCAGCATGCGACTGTGTTTGTCCATCGCGTGCTCTGCCTGAAGCTGATCAAAGAGCTCGAGCGCGAGTTCAGAGACGTGCGACGAATGGTCCTCGTCGTAGTGATACCGCCGCGCGAGGTTCTTCGCGCTCGCGACAACTTGACCGTAGAACTGACGCTCCACCGCCCAATCGCTGCCGAGCGCAAAGCTCATGAGCACCCCCTCACGGATGCTCACGTCGGGGACAATCAGTCGGTCCGCCGCGGTGCTCTCTAGGAAGATCCGATAGACGGTAAGCGCGGGAACGAGCCCCTCCGCTTCGTTATACGTCAGCCCGTACTCGCGCACGATTTGGTCCACCGTTAGATCCTGGATGCGATCGAGGTAGGCGTTGAACTTATCACGATCGATCACCCAGTGGTGCTCGCCCTCTTTCTTGCCGACGGCGTGTGCGGCGTAGCGGGCGTCG
>JBMCTC010000299.1:0-3471 GCA_048624115.1 Spirochaetota bacterium | reverse complement strand
GATTGTGAATGGGCCTGCCGGTCAGAACATCGACAAAGAAATACGACGGGCACACCTCTTCTCCCGTGTCTGCGCTAACCCACGCGTAGAAGGCTCCCTGAAATCCGAGCCGCTGCGCTTTCGTGCGCGCTCCGTCAAGCGTCTTGTAACGATAGGTGAGGATGTTTCGCGCGACCTCGGGCCTCGTGAAGAGAAACATTGGCAGGTTGAAGATCTCTTGATCCCAAAACGCCGCTCCCTGATACGCCTGACAACTCAGCCCTCGAGCACCAATTGGAAGCCGATCGCTATGCGCCGGAGTCGCAATGAAGTTCTGGTACATGTTGTAACGGAGCAGCATCTGAGCTTTTTCGTCGCCCTCGATAAAGATCTCCGCCTCTTCCCAGCGAGCGTCCCAATACCTTTTGTGAGGCTCGAGGAGTGCGTCAAAGCCCTTGCCCTGAGCCAAGTCCGCCGCATTTGACGCAGCTGATCGGGCCTCGCTCGACGGGTCGGCGGAGTCGCGGGATGTATAGACTGCCATAACGGTGATGACCGAGAGTGACTCACCCGCAGCGAGATGCACGCTTTGCGTCCGGTAGATGCCCTGCCCTTCGGTAGAGGTTTCGACGTCGCTTACGCCGGCGGCTGTCAGCCGCACCGAATGAGCTACCGAGACGGTGATGCCCTGCTCCTGCGTTTCGCACTCAACAAGAAGGCTACTCGACGTCTCGCTCGGGTCCTTCCTCGAGAAATGCTCGCCGTTGAGCGACCAAACCACCGAGTCGATTCCGGAGCGAATCGTCAGGAGAACATCCTTGTCCGTCGTGATCTGCATCTCGGCCGGTACGAGATGGAGGTTGTCGTAACTGGCAAACCTCCGATCGCTAAGCTCGAGATTGGCGCCGGCGACGCGAAATTCGGCGCTACGTTCGTGAGTTCCGTATCGAAAGTTCAGGGTTCGCGCGTAAGAGCCCGCGGCAGAGGACGGCAGGCCTATTTCTTCACCGGTAGATTCTTCACTGATTGAGAGATAAAGCCCGTTCGGAACTGTGCACAGTTCCTTCCACTTTCCATCAGCGTTGTCCCAAGTATCGGTAACCACACACGCCACGTAACGATCGGCTCGCCACTCGGGAAAGGTACCGCGATACCCCAGATAGCCGTTCCCGCTCATAAAGTTGCTACCGTTGACAACGAGTTGGTCTTCATCAAACGAGCCTTCGATAACCTCCCAGCCGGTCCGAGAGGTCAGGTTCTCACGTATCTGCATGTTTTTTAGTATAGGACAGATTCATTGGACTGGAAAGTGCGTTACTAACGCGAACGGGGAGCGATGTCGCTTCATCGTAGGTACGGTATAATGCCGCATGTCACAAAAGAACCGCTGGAACGAGCTCGTTGCGTACCTCGCCCCGATAGCAGATGTTTCGGGTGCCCTCTCGCTCTTGAGTTGGGATCAGGAAACGATGATGCCACAGGGAGGTAGCGAACCTCGCGCCCACCAAATGGGAACGCTCTCCCGTATCCTTCACGAGCGTTACACCGACACTCGCCTCAAGGACCTGATAGACGAGGCGAAATCAGATGTTTCAGCGGAGACCAGAGAAGCTTACATCATTCGAGCGGTCGAGCGTCAATACGTGAACCGGACAAAGCTGCCTGCAGACCTCGTTGTACGGCGCACTGAGCTCTCTGCCCGTGCACGCGAGAGCTGGAAGGCAGCGCGGAACGCGGACAACTTCGAGCTGTTTCGACCCGACCTCGAAGAGCAAGTCGCGGTGGCGCGCGAAGTTGCCGAGTGCCTCGGTTACAAGGACCACGCGTACGATGCGCTCATAGACTCGTTTGAACCGGGCTTGAGTTACGATTGGATTTCCGCGCGATTCGATGCGATCCGACCTCGACTTTCAAACCTCATTGGGAGAATCGCTGGTAAGCGAAGGGAAGATTCGAATCAAACCGAGGCCGAAGCCGTCCTTGTTCGCCGGGTATCTCGCAACCATCAGCTTGAGTTTGGCCGAACAATGGCCGAGCTCGTCGGCTACAAGTTTGCCAACGGCCGGCTCGACCTCTCTGCTCACCCGTTCACCAGTGGTAGCTCGTATCTCGATGTTCGACTTACGACTCGAGTGCTCGACACCTTCTTCCCGAGCTGCCTCTTCTCATGCATTCACGAGGCGGGCCACGGGATTCACGGGCAAAATATCGCGCCCGACCTCTATCGCCTGCCGTTTCGCTACGGGCTCGCTCTCGCCGAAAGTCAGTCGCGCTTCTACGAGAATGTGATCGGACGCAGCCGTGTGTTTTGGGAGTACGCGTTCGAGAAAATGCGAGCATCAATCACCGAGCTCAGCGATATCACGCTTGATCAGTGGTATCGTGGGATAAACGCGGTCTCGCCCTCATTGATACGCGTAGAGGCGGATGAGGTCACCTACGGCATGCACATAATGCTCCGATTCGAGCTCGAGTTCGCCTTGATCTCGGGAGACCTCAAGGTGCCCGACCTTCCCGCTGCCTGGAATGAGAAGATGCAGAGCTACCTCGGTATAGCACCGGAGAGTGACGCCAAAGGCGTGCTTCAGGACATCCATTGGAGCCAAGGTGCGATTGGCTACTTCCCCGATTATCTGCTCGGCAGCATGCTCAGCTCGCAGCTCTGGCAGGCACTCCAAGCCGATCTGCCAGATGCAGAGACCCAGGTTCGAGCCGGATCGCTCGCCGAGGTCAACGCGTGGATGCGCGAGAGCGTACAGCGCCACGGTGGTCTCTACACGTTCGCAGAAATTGCTCAAAACGCCACGGCCCAACCCTTTTCCGCCGAACCGTATCTGACCTATCTCGAGGAGAAGTATTGGAGGCTCTATGGATTGTAGCCGGCTCAGGAGGCTCTGCGGCCGTACACCCCCAGCTTGACCCGGGCAGTCGGTAGTAATACTGTTGGGTTACTGATAGAAAAAACAGGAGGCGTTATGTCCGAACGTGACGTAAGTCCCTCGAACCTTCCGTTTAGTCTCAAACCAAGGACAATCGGAATCATCATTGTTGTTATCGCGATTGTGGTAGCAGCAGCGAGCAGCGTTTTCGTAGTTGACCAAACCGAGCGAGGTGTCGTCCTACTCCTTGGTCGCTACAACCGTACCGCTGGAGCGGGGCTTCATTTTAAACTTCCATTTGGAATCGAACAAAACTACAACGTTGTAACCGAGCGAGTGCAGAGTCAGGAGTTCGGGTATCGCACCGTTCAGGCCGGAGTGACTTCGACCACGGAACGGGCGCAGGATACCGACGAGTATCGAATGCTCACCGGAGATCTCAACATTATCGACATCTCGTGGAACATTCAGTACCGGATCACCGATCCTCAGGCTTGGCTCTTTAACGTAGAGGACCAAGACAAGACAATTCGCGATATCTCGCGGTCTGTAATCAACGCGGAGGTTGGTGACCGAGGAATCTCGGATATCCTGATCGGTAGTGGCCGACAAC
>JBMCTC010000298.1:0-3558 GCA_048624115.1 Spirochaetota bacterium | reverse complement strand
CTGCAAAACGAGCTTAACGCTATACGTGAGTTGGTTAACGATAGGTAATGGCTTCGCCTAAGCTGCTTGTACGCTCAGAACGGCTCCTGCGAGCCGGTAAGTTCTCTCAAGTGATCTCACGACTCGAGCCACAGGTCTTTCGCTACCGAGATAATTTCGCGTTCTACCGAATACTCGGTACGGCATGCCTTTACGCCGGCGATTTCGGTGGTGCATTTAGCTATCTTCAACGTGCATATCAGATGAATCCGAAGGACACAGGCGTCGCGCTGGGGCTTGCAGCCGCGCAACTTCGTCGCAAGAACGTGCCCGAGGCGCTCAAGTACTGGCTCGACATTCTTGATCGTGAGCCATCGAACAAGCGAGCCAAGCGCGGACTGGCCCTGGTCAAACGCATTGAGGATCCGGCTGATCTCGTACCGCTCGCAGAGTCCGGCAAACTCGACAAACTCTTCCCTCCGCTCGGAACGCGTCTACCGACTTGGGTGCCGGTGGCGGGACTCGTACTGGTCGCGGCCTTCGTTACGGCTATCTGGGTTGTACCACTGGTCGGGGAGCTCCTCGATCGGCCGAGAGATCAACGTCGTGGTCTGGAAGAAATTGCCCCGGCCACGCTCCCTGAGGAACTCACGTCGCCCGACGCCTCGGCCCGTTACCGGTTTTCCGAGGATGAAATCGAGCAAATCGTTGAGCAGATTGGTCTACATTTCAATGCATTTGAAGACAACTTGGCCCGTCGAGAAGCAAACCGGATCCTCCTTTCAAACGCGAACCCGCTGGTCAAGGAACGTGTTCGTCTGCTCATCAGCTATCTGCAGGAGCCTACATTCGCCACGTTTGAGCGGGGATTCTCGTTTGCAGAGGTCGAGGAGGAGCCGTGGCTTTACGAGGGATGCTTCGTGCGCTGGGGCGGCGCTACGAGCAACATCTCGCTCGACGATGATGCGATTCGGTTCGTGATGCTCGTCGGCTACGAGGACGAGCGGATTCTTGAAGGCACGGTCCCCGTCACCGTTCCATTCGTTGCCGACGTGGAGCCCGGCACGGTCGAAGTTCTCGGTCGGATCGACCTTTCGGGTGATGATTTCGAACTCACTGCGGTGAGCATTCGAAAGACTGTTCGGAGGTAGTTGATGATCGCAGTTTTGCAGCGTGTGATCGAGGCTTCCGTCCGCGTGGCCGGCGAGATTGTCGGGTCCATTGAGGAAGGTTGTCTCGTCTACCTCGGTGTCGCACAAGGTGATGCTGAGGCCGATGCTATATATATCGCAGGAAAAGTGGTGGACCTCCGGATCTTCCCCGACGAGGCGGGAAAGATGAATCTCTCGCTTCGAGAGCGATGCGAAAGTGGAGCGCCCGCCGGTGTGCTTGCGGTCAGTCAGTTCACGCTCTTGGGTGATGTGCGGAAGGGCCGACGGCCGAGCTTTAACGACGCTGAAGAACCGAATCGGGCGAACGAACTGTTTGAGACCTTCGCTCGGGAACTCGATTCCCGCGGGATTACAACCGCCACCGGAGTGTTTGGTGCACACATGGCCGTGGACTACGTAAACGACGGTCCCGTCACTCTCATCATAGACAGCCGGCGAAAATGAGGCTTGCCGCTACGCAGGAACGATTCTGTGGTCCTTTCGAGAACAGCCGTTCGAGAACAAAAAATCACCGCTGCTCTACAAAAAGAGCTTCATACTAGACAGGTACTCCCGCGCGTTAAACATGTCAAAGAAGGGCGAGAGACTACCGTCTTCATGCATTCGCATGAGAACCTCGGCACTGAGTCGGGCCGATGAGACGACGTGCAGGAACGGCATCTCCGCCTTGAGCCCGTCTGAGCAATGCACTGTGTCTACAACCACCACCGTATCGAGGCACCCGTCATTGTGAAGCTTTGTTAAGCGTTCGACCGCCGGCGGCGAAAACACGGGATGCACAGCCGCGATGTTCACTGACGCCACATTCCGCTTTTTGAGTTCCCGAACAAGGGTATACACGGAGCCCGCTGTGTCGATCATGTCGTCGACGACCCAGACGGTTTTGCCCGCGATATCGGTGTCGGTCAGGATGTTTATCGACTCTACGGAGTTGGCTTGTTTGTAGTCGCGCTGCTTGTGAGCGATCATGAGCCGGCTGCCAAACGCTTGTGCGAATTTCTTGGCCACACCTTCGCCACCGGCGTCCACCGAACAGAAGAGCCAGTTCTCCGACACTTCTTCCTCGAGTCGCTGAATGCTCTTGATGAAGGTGTCGGCGATGTACTCTTTGAGGAGGACGATCGCGGGTATGTCGTCGATTGCGCATAGAGTCGGATCGACTACCGTTCGCGACTTATCCGAGTGAAGATTGTACGTCAAAATGTGGTTCACGCCGAGGCTCATGAGGGTTTTGTAGTGCACCCAAAAACCGACTGAGTTTCTGCGCGTCGTGCGATCGGAACGAGAGGCGGAACAGTAGGGCTCGAAAAGGGTAATCCGGCCTGCCTGCGAGCGACGCAGAGCGTCAACTGTGTTATACAGCTCGAGCTTGTTCTCCTCTACGGTCAGCCCCTTTGTGCTTCGACCGGCGGCATTTGCGAAGAGAAAGACGTCTTTCCCTCGCAAGCTCGACTTGACCTCGACCTCCATCTCTCCATCGGCAAACTTCATGGTCTGCAGCTTCCCCACGAAATCAGTCGTTTGATTTGCCGCGTGGAACTCTGGAAAGGTCTCGACGTGGTAGGCCACTCGTGCCGTGTACTCGTTCATCGAGCGGGTAGAGAGGATCAACAGGTCGCCGCGCATACGGGGAGTTTACTCGCGGCCGTATGGCTGGTCAAACGCTCTATTGAGGAGATGAGAGGAGGTTGCGAGCGGTCGCTCGAGCGAGTTCCACGACTGCTGCGCTATCGCTGAACTGCGCAATTATGCGCAAGGATTCCGCGGGGCTCGGACCTGTCAACAAATTAGTTGATTGAATGACGGCGAGGGTTGCGCCGCGTGCTGCGCGGGGCAGAGGAGCGAGCGAGACGGTACTTGCGATCTCGTGAAGTGCCAGGGCTACAAACTCTAAAATACAACTCTCCGCTTGAACTTCCGGGGTACGCCAGATCACTCGCATGGTAGACTCGAGAAGGGACCAGTCGGGCAACGTCCGCATGTACGGAACAACCGCGCGCAGAAGCTCGGCGGCCTCCTCGATGGGCGTTCGCTCGATCAGCACGGCTGCTGCGATCTCGCGTTCACTCTGGGAATGCCTCGACTGAGGACGCATGAGTGCTTTGGCGAACTCTGTACGCGAGAACAATGTGAATCCATCTGGGTCTGAGGCCTTTTTTAGAACTTCAGCGTAACTCTGTTGTTCTACCCACCGTGCCGCAAGCGAGTCAGATAATGCCAATGTCTGCTGGTTGCACACAGACACAAGTATGAGTAGCAACACCCCGGTGAAGGTGTTCCGAATATGCGTCGAGCGACTCATACTACAATAATCGGCGTATTGACCGCGAGAATTGGCGAAAGATATTATGGAAGTGAAGCAAACTCTCAATCCTCGCCGTAATAAATGGTAGATTCATCATCGGAG
>JBMCTC010000297.1:0-3567 GCA_048624115.1 Spirochaetota bacterium | reverse complement strand
CAGGCAGCTGCCGATGAGATCGACTTCGAGGAACTCGAGGCAGAAGATCAGACCATCTACCGGGCAACCACCGGTGGAGAGCTCCTCGGTTACGCAGTTCGGATTCGAACTCCCGGCTACGGCGGACCCATCACGATGCTCGTCGGGCTCTCTCCAGACACAGAGGAGATCACCGGAATCAGTGTCGTAGAGCAAGTGGAAACACCGGGATTGGGCGGAAACATTACCCAGGAAGCGTTTCGTGGTCAGTTCGAAGATCTTTCGGCAAACGAACCAATCACCTACGTGAAAAACGTCGATCCGATGAAGGAAGACAATCAAGTGCAGGCGCTCAGCGGCGCCACCATAACCAGCGAGGCCATCGTAGACGGCATCAACGAGCACCTCGGTGGAGCACGCGAGACCATTGCAAGGCAGGGCCAATAATGGCAAGCAGATCAATAACAGCTGAATTCGTAAAGGGTATCGCCCTCGAAAACCCGGTTTTTGTGCAGGTACTCGGAATGTGTCCGACGCTTGCCGTCACCACGAGTGTGATTAACGGCCTTGGCATGGGAATGGCAACGACGTTTGTGCTTCTCTTTAGTACGCTTTTTGCCGCGCTCGTCAAAAACATCGTTCCCAATGAAGTTCGAATCCCTGTATACGCGGTAATTATTGCAACGTTTGTCACGATCGCCGACCTGGTGCTCAAGGCGTTTTTTCCACCGCTCTCGGCATCACTCGGACCCTACGTTCCACTGATAGTCGTGAACTGCATCATAATGGGTCGTGTCGAGGCGTTCGCCACAAAGAACGGTGCGGGCATCTCGATGGTCGACGCGCTCGGAATGGGCGCGGGCTTTACCGTGAGTCTCATGGTACTCGGCGCAGTTCGCGAGCTCCTGGGTAATGGCGCATTGCTCGGCATGCAGATTTTTGGCGACGGCTTCACACCGCTGCTCGTGATGATTCTGCCTCCCGGCGCGTTTATCACCCTCGGCATCCTCATGTCGATTTTCAACGCCGTCAAATCTCGCACCGACCCCGTGTTGATAAGGACGTAATCATGGTTTACTTAATGACGCTTATTTCCGCGGTTGTGGTGAACAACTTCGTACTGACCTACTTCGTCGGTATCTGTCCGTTCATCGGCGTATCGAAAAAGATCGACTCGGCCCTCTCGATGGGTCTCGCAGTTACCTTTGTCATGACGATCACGGCAATCGTGACGTGGATCATCAACCACTATGTACTGATCGCCTTTGGCCTGCCGTTTCTCGAGTACGTGGCGTACATCGTTGTCATCGCCTCGCTCGTTCAGTTCGTCGAGATGTTTATCAAGAAGACCTCGCCGGCGCTCTACAAGACGCTTGGCATCTTTCTGCCGCTAATCACGACCAACTGCGCGATCCTCTTTGTCGCGCTCATTCAGGCAATGCGCGACCTCGGCTTCCTTCAGTCGGTCGTCCAAGGGTTTGGTGCGGGAATCGGCTTCACGCTGGCGATTGTGATCATGGCAGGCATTCGAGAACAGCTCGAGCTCGCCGACATTCCGCGGCCGTTTCGAGGAGCTGCGATCACTCTGATCACGGCCGGCATCCTCGCGCTCGCCTTTATGGGCTTTAGCGGCCTCGCGTCTTCGTAGGAGGAAGATTATGATCGGAGTAGCAGCGGCACTCATGGGTGCTATTGGACTCTTTTTTGCACTATTTCTGGTACTCGCAAACAAAAGATTCGCGGTAGAGACCGATCCCAAGCTTGCCAAGGTCGAGGGTGCCTTGCCCGGTGTGAATTGCGGTGGCTGCGGCTACGCCAGCTGCGCCCTCTACGCCGAGGCTATCACGCAGAAGGGTGAAGACCTCAACCTCTGCGTGGTCGGAGGAGCCGACACAACAACCGCCGTCGCCCACGTGATGGGAGTCGAGGTCTCGGGTGAACAGGAAGAGAAGCTCGTCGCGGTGGTCTTTTGCCAGGGCACCGACGAGGCGGCAAAGTTCCCGGGCGTTCACAAGGGCATTAACGACTGTGCGGCCGCGATCTACTCGCAGGATGTGAGCAAGCGCTGCAAGTACGGCTGTGTTGGTATGGGCTCATGCGTCGCGAGTTGCCCCTTTGATGCAATCCATCTCTCCGACGGCGGCATTCCCTACGTAGATGCCGTCAAGTGTACGGCGTGTGGGAACTGCGTTCGCGCATGCCCTCGCGACCTCATTGAATTGCATCCAGTGAGCCACAACGCTTTTGTCTACTGCAAGAATCAGGACGGTGGATCGATCGCCCGGAAGATCTGCGCAAAGGCGTGCATCAGTTGCGGCATCTGCGTGAAAGCGGCCGCGAAGGACGATAACGCCGACGCCGTTGTTATGAAGGGCAACCTCGCTGTCGTTACTGCAGACCCGTACACAGCCAAACCCGAGTACGGCGAGAAGTGCCCGACCGGCGCGTACAGCCACGGCGAAAACAGCATCCGTAAGATCGAGGTCCTCGGACATCCGGCTGCAGGCGACGAACCGGAACCGGAGCCGGTGGCCGTCGGGGCAGAGAGCACGCCTGCAGCCGCTGCATCGCGAGAGGCAGCTTCTGAAACCGACGCGGCACCTGCGCCGGGTCCGCAGGGAAGCGTGCCCGAGACGCCTCCTGGGGCAACCAGTTCCGACGCAGAACGCGAGCTCGGCGACGGTCCGTCGAAGGGTCAATCATGAGTCACAGCGACAGCGTTATTCCAGATGCCGAGTACGGTATTGTTCGAGCGGTCGAGCAAGAACCCGGCACGTGGCCACAACCGGACCCAGCACCCCGCTATGGGGTAGAGGTCACAGTCCCCGGCGCGTGCGATAGCTGCGCCGTGCAAGAGAACTGCTACGCCACCCACAAGATGGTCTGGACTGAATCCGACGAAGATCTCGCGGCCGGAGACAAGGTGCGAATAGAAATGGAGCCAGGCACAATCCTCAAAGCAACCGGGTGGCTCTACGGGATTCCCCTCGCTGCCGTGATGATCGGCAGCCTCGTGGGGTACCTCTGGCTCTTTGCGGGTCGCGCGGAAGAACCACGCGTGCTCCTTTCTGCGCTCCTTGGCGTCGGGCTTATGCTCGCCGTCGGAACACTGCTTGCCAAGCTCAACGACTGGATTGGCGGTCGCGTGAGGGTTGTGGCACACCGGGTTTCGTGAAGGTGATCTGCCCCGGCGCCTACCGCCCCGCCGGGCTTGTGCGCGCCGCCGGCGCGCGCCTCACAATCTTGACAACGCCCAGGTCGAGGGGTAGCTTAACCCAACATTCCGGGCTGTAGCGCAGGGGTTTAGCGTGCTTGTCTGGGGGACAAGAGGTCGGCGGTTCAAATCCGCCCAGCCCGAGAAAGGCGGCCGGTCAGCTTCATGCTGGCCGGCCGCCTTTTTTTGGCGTTCGGGCGGATTTGAACCGCCGGGGAAGCCGATCCACTCGAGGCCGCAGGCCGAGAGTAGCCCAGCCCGACTTATGACCGGCTTCGCCGGTCAACGTCAGCAGTTTGCTGGCGCAAACTGCACACTCAAGGCGGCCGGTCAGCTTCATGCTGGCCGGCCGCCTTTTTTTGGCGTTCGGGCGG
>JBMCTC010000296.1:0-3576 GCA_048624115.1 Spirochaetota bacterium | reverse complement strand
CGTCAGGCGAACTCTCCATAAACGACGCGCTTGTGAAGCCCGCCGCCGGAGTTCCAACCATTTCGGCGTTGAACGGGCGCATCACCTTCACTGAGCGCCAGGCAACGATCGAGGAGCTATTCGGACGAATGGGGCAGGAGGCGATCCGGGTTACCGGAAGCGTAGCGCTTCCGGAGATCGAGAGTTCTCAAAGCTCTCTGCCGGTCATCGACATGAGCATCGAAGGTGAGGGCGTCCTGCTCGCGCGAACGCCGGATGTCGTTGCGAGTGGAGACATCGACGTGTCGATTGATTCCGGGCCTGAGTCGGTTCGAGTCACCGGCCGGTTCGATGCGACCGAGGTTCTCTACACCGCGCCGGTTCAGCTTCTCTCGCTTGGATCCGATGCGGAGACGCCCGGCACCGGAATCGAGCTCTTTTACGTCGATGCCGAATGGGCTCGTGCAGTGTCGCTAAACATCCGAGTGGTCGCCGACGAGTCGATCGTCGTTGACAACAATCTCTACGAGGGCGAGCTTTCAGCTGACCTGCGAATCCTCGGCACCGCCGCGGTGCCACGCCCCGACGGTCGAGTGTTTGCAAATGACGGTGTTGTGACGCTCCCGACGGCAACGCTCACCATCGAGCAGCTACGAGTCGTGTTCCCGCCCGACTCTACTTTGAACCCATCAATCTTTGCGCGGGCACAGGCAGATGCCCAAGGATATGAGATGTTGATCACCGTTGACGGGCAGTTTCCAAACGTCGAGGTGGACGTGGCTTCGTCTCCCCCGTTGCCTACTGATCAAGCGCTTGTGCTGCTGGCGACCGGCCGACAGCCTTCGCAGCTTACCTTTGGTGGCGACGGTGGCGCGCTCGAGGCTGCAGGGACGGTGCTCGGTCGCAGTTTAATCAGTGACCTCGCAGGTTCCGCCTCGGGGGATGGCGGCGGGTTCTTCGAGCGCCTTCAGTTCGACATCGAGCGTGACGCGGAGAGTGACTTGATCGGAAACGTCGAGGTGGAATATCAGTTCGCCGAGGGCGAGCCCTGGTACCTGCTCATTGAGCGGGTACAGGCAGAGGAGTATACGGTACAGCTTTCATGGAGACTATGGGCAGACTAAAGCGGATTTCGACGCTTTTCGCGATTCTTTTGCTGGCTACAATTGGGCTGTTCGCGCAACGTCGCGGCAGGCCCAGCGAGATTGAGATTCGCTTTTTAGGCAACGACTCAGTTGAGGCCGACGAACTTCGAGACCTCATCAACCGGGAAGTGCGCGCGCTTAGCGAGGGTGGTGCTGTATCGGACCTCATTGATGCGGTGTTTACGATCCAGGATTGGTATCGAGGCGAGGGTTTCCCCGACGCTGAAGTCCAAGTGCGTCTTTTGAATACCGACGACGAAGGCGAGCTCGAGATCGTCACCGACACCGAGCGTTATGGGACGGTCGACCGGGTAGAGTTCGTGATTCGTGAGGGTCGGCGATTCTACCTCGGTGAGATTGCCTTTCGTGGTAACGAGTCGTTCTCCGACGAGACGCTCTCGGAGTACGTGCCTCGCACCGGTAGACTGCTTCTCGGGGCGGGACGGGCTCTCTATCGACCCTCGGAGATCGAAAAAGTCGTGGAAAGCGTATCGAGACACTACCGCCTCGAGGGCTATCTCCGTGTAGAGGTGATCGTGGCTTCTCAGGATCGAATCGGCGACGAAGTTGACGTGGTAATTGAGATTGACGAAGGGGTGCCATACGCCGTATCGGCGGCGCAAATCGCCGGGCGCGATACTCTACCGAGCGATGTGCGGCAAGAGGCCGCTGCCGAGCGGCCTGACACCGGCCAACGGTTCACCGAGCGACTCGCGGCCGACGGTGCCGACAGGATCGAGCGGGTCCTTGGTCGATCCGGATTCCTCACGGACGTACGGTATGAAGTCGTCTCGAACCAAGAGGACGCCACGGTTTCCATCGTCTACGAGTTTGACCCGGTCCCCCGATCCATACTGACTGATATCGAGGTCCGTGGCGCCGGCGATGAACCTCTGCGCACTCGGGAGCAGTTCGTTCGGCAGCAGTTTGAGCTGCCGCTCGGGGAACCGGTGAATCGCCTTGCCGTAGAGGAGGGGCGACAGCGGCTCTACGAGACCGGGCTTTTTCGGCTGGTCTCGGTGAACTTCCAGCCGCGGGTCGAGAGTGAACGCTTTCAGGACGAGGCCCTCGGCCGTACCGAAGAGGTGGATTTGATCGTAGAAATCGTCGAGGACCGCAACCGCAGCGCTTCGATTTCACTCGGGTACTCGAGCGTCGTGTTGCTCCTCGGATCCGCTGAGTATCTCGATCAGAATCTCTTTGGTCTTGGACGCACCTGGGGTGTCGAGCTACAGGGGAGTTTTGCGGGGTATCGAGCACAGACTCGCATTGCAGACCCGCTACTGCTCGGACGGGGTGGCCTCATGGCGCTCGAACTCTCCCATGCCCTCCGGTTGCGAGATGCCTTTACCGAGCGGTCGTACGCGGCGGACATTAGCGCAAGCTTGCCGCTTACCGAACAGCTCCGCACGTTTGCCGACTACCGATTCGAAATCGTTGACATTCGAGATACGGGCGAAGAAGCGGATGACGAAGTAGTCCGAATTGGGCGGGCCGAACTCGGAGCGCTCTGGAACACCGTTGACAGCCTGCTCTCGCCTATGAGCGGAACGGCTATTAGGGCCGTGTTTGGTGTCTCGGGCGGGCCGCTTGGCTCAGAACTCAACTATACCTCGTATGAGGCTACGATCACGCGCCATTTCCAGGTCAACGACTTCATCACGCTCACGGTCGAGGCCGACTCAGAGACCATCTATCCCGGAGCAGACACCGAGATCCCGATCTCGCAGCGTCTCTACGCCGGAGGCGCAAGCTCCGTACGCTCGTTCCCGCAAGATGCGCTGAGCCCTGTTGGCTCCGATGGCACGGCAGTCGGAGGGCTCTCACGCATCGAAGGCACAGTAGAGTTACGGATCGGCATTATCGGCAATCTTGCGCTTGCCGTCTTTGCCGATGCAGGCAGTGTATCGCGGGAGCCGTTTGCGGCCGGCGATGTCGGTTATGGCGCAGGCGCCGGCCTGCGCTACAACCTACCGGTTGGGCCGCTTCGCCTCGACTTTGCTGTGAACCCGGGGCCAACGTTCGCAGCAGAACGAAGTTGGGCTATTCACTTCTCCGTGGGGTCGGGATTCTAGTGCGTCGAGACGTTTAGGCCTGTATTGTCTTTGAGTAGACGTTTTGCTCATCGAGCGACTTTTTGAATCCCACGCGCCTGAGGTAGGCCTCGTGCGTTTCATCGGAGACGGTTATTTTTAGCGCGGTGACCCCCGGAAGGACCTCGGAGATCCGTGACTCCTTGAGAAAGTACTGACCGATCTTCAGATCGCGGTAGCTCTTGATCACGAAATCGACCTTGATCCAAAAAGAGTCTCCCGCGCGCCTACCCGCCAGGATCCCCGCGACGGTGTTGTCGCGGAGGTAGAGGAACGTATCTGCTTCGAGTAGGGGACGCTCCACTCCGAATATTTCGGCGATCTCCTTGCCGTTGACATTCCAGAAGTGCATGATAAAC
>JBMCTC010000295.1:0-3605 GCA_048624115.1 Spirochaetota bacterium | reverse complement strand
CTCCATCTGGTAGGCGAGCTGGTCGCCCTCGTTACGCGCCTCGGCAGCGGCTCGCTGCTTCTTGTCGGTCTCGGCGTTCTTCTCCGCATCTCGGACCATCTTGTCAATGTCCTGCTCGCTCAAGCCGGAGCTCGATTCAATGCGAATCTTCTGCTCCTTACCGGTACCCAGATCCTTCGCAGACACGTGCACGATGCCGTTCGCATCGATATCAAACGCGACCTCGATCTGAGGTACGCCACGCGGAGCTGGTGGCAAACCCACGAGCTCGAACTTGCCCAGCGTCCGGTTTTGGCTTGCCATCTCGCGCTCGCCCTGGAGCACGTGAATGCCTACGGCCGTCTGGTTGTCCTCTGCGGTGCTAAAGATCTCGCTCTTGCGCGTCGGAATGGTCGTGTTGCGCTCGATGAGCTTGGTGAACACGCCGCCGAGCGTCTCGATTCCGAGCGAGAGCGGGGTCACGTCGAGCAAGAGCACGTCGTTGACCTCACCGGTCAGGACGCCCGCCTGGATGGCAGCACCTGCTGCAACGACCTCATCCGGATTCACACTCTTATTTGGGTCCTTGCCAAAGAGCTCCTTTACGAGCGCCTGCACTGCAGGGATTCGCGTCGAACCACCAACGAGGATCACCTCGTCTACGTCGCTCGCGTTGATGTCGGCATCTGCCAACGCCTGCTGCACCGGCTTCCGAGTTCGCTCGATCAAGTCGTGCACCAGTTGCTCGAACTTCGCTCGCGTGAGCGTGTAGTTCAGGTGCTTTGGCCCGGTGCTGTCCGCCGTGATAAACGGCAGGTTGATATCGGTCTGCTGCGAGCTCGACAGCTCCTTCTTTGCGTTCTCGGCAGCCTCTTTGAGCCGCTGGAGTGCCATGCGATCCTGACCGAGGTTAATGCCGTAGTCGTTCTTGAAGCTCTCTACGAGCCAGTCGATGATCTTTTGGTCAAAGTTGTCACCACCGAGGTGCGTGTCACCATTGGTGCTCTTTACCTCGTAGACATCATCTGCCATCTCCAAAATCGAGATGTCGAACGTACCACCACCAAGGTCGTAGACGGCAATCGTCTGCTCGCCCTTCTTCTTGCCGGCGCCGTAGGCCAACGCGGCTGCAGTCGGCTCGTTTACGATGCGCTTGACATCGAGACCGGCAATCTTACCCGCATCCTTCGTTGCCTGCCGTTGAGCGTCGTTGAAGTATGCAGGGACGGTGATCACCGCCTCCTTTACCTCCTCACCCAGATAGTCCTCTGCGGTCTGCTTCATCTTTTGCAGAATTGCCGCGGAGATCTCAGGGGGAGAGTACTGCTTACCCTCGACCTCGATCCGAACGTCTCCACCCGAACCCTTTACGAGTCGATAGGGAACCATCTCCATCTCGCGAGCTACCTCGTCGTACTGACGACCCATAAATCGCTTGACCGAGTAGATCGTGTTGTTCGGGTTGGTGACCATCTGGTTTCGGGCCGGCTGACCTACCAGTCGCTCACCCTTGTTGGTAAACGCCACAACGCTCGGCGTTGTGCGACCACCCTCTGCATTCTGAATAACAACCGCCTCGCCGCCTTCCATTACCGCGACAACCGAGTTGGTCGTTCCTAAGTCAATTCCAATCGTCTTAGCCATTTTTTCCTCCAATTTGTTTCAAAATGAGCGCGAAGCTCTATTGCCGGCAGATTTCGGATGCTCCGCGCGGGCTCCCGTCCTCAGGCTCCAACCCCGCACGGCGCATCCGCGCCTCGCGCTCATTCTGAAACCGCCGCACGGGGATGTTGCACCCCAGCGGCGAACATGACCGCCGCCCCGGGGTTTTCGCACCCCCGCGGCGAGCTATACCGCCGCACAGCGTCTCACAACCCCGGGCGACGAACCTCCGCCGCGCCGAGCGAAAACTCGGTCGCGACGACCATCATCCTAAAGGCGTTACTTCGCCTTTACCTCAATCTTCCGCGGCTTTACCTCTTCTTTCAGGTGCAGCGTCACGGTGAGGATTCCGTGCTCCATGTGAGCCTCGACCTTCTCTCGGTCTACGCGCTCGTCAATTGTGTAGACCGCCTTGTAGTCGCCGGTGTGGCGCTCGCGCACCAGGTAGCGGGCCTCGGAGTTTGCCTCCGGGCGCCGGCCGTGGATGCTCAGGGTCTCACCGTCGATGTTGATCTCCACACCGTCTTTAGCGACCCCGGGCATCTCGAGTTCGAGCATCACAGCATCGTTCTCTTCGCGAATGCTGCAGACCGGTCGAACCATTCTCTTTTCCATTGTTGCAGTAGCCATGTGATCCTCCTTACTTAACGCTGACAGCAATCTGTCGCGGCTTGGCCTCTTCCCGCTTGGGAAGACTCACAACGAGCACACCGTTCTCCATGCGCGCGTCGATCTTTCCAGTGTCAACGCCTCGCGGCAGACTAATCGTCCGCTGGAAGCTACCTGCCCACGTCTCCTTGCGGTAGACCTTACCCTTCTTCTCGGTGCTCTCGCGCTTCTCACCCTTAATGGTCAGCACATTGTCGGCAACCGAGATGTCGAGGTCCTTCTTGTCTACGCCCGGCAGATCCACGGTCACCGTGTAATCGTCGGCATTCTCCACCACGTCAAGCGAGGGCGAGAAATCACGATCAAACAGACCCTGGTTAAAAAAGCCGTTCGCCGGCGCGTCAAACATCTGATCGATCTCCTGTCGGATACGATCAAGCTCGCCAACAGGATCCCACATGCCATCGCGTGTTCTACGTACAATGTTCATATCATCCTCCTATCCCGGGCCCCTGCCCGGTTTTTGTTTCCACCTCTCATATTGCGAGAAGCGTGCCAACCCCGATCAGAAATGTGTAAGTCATTGTAGGATATAGAGTTAGTCTGATGTTGAGGTACCGCCCGGCCTGCGACAGCCGGGCCTATTATCCTTCGGCCTGGGCCGAGCTGACCCAGGGGAACCGAAGACCCTCATTTGTGTATCAATTTGACTCAAACGAGTCTACCGTGCCCATTCTCGTTGTGCCAAAATGCAACGAACGCCCATTTCTCCCGAAAACGCGTTTCAAGCGGTCTATTTTGACCCAATCGTAGCGAAAAGAACCAAAAGAGCAGGGTGTCACGAACCTTGGGGATGGATCCGTCACCTGGCGAGAGCTCGGCACTACAACCTGAGGTTCTCGTACCAGACAATACTGTCGTCGTTCGCCGAGGCAGAGAGGACATCGACATCTCCGTCACCGTCCAGGTCGGTGGCATACACCGAACGTGCGCCGTTGGCCGTCGTGGAGATGTCCGTGCCCGGCGAGAAGGTGCCGGCCCCGTCGGTGTTCTCGTACCACACGATGCGGTCGTCGAACGCCGAGGCAGAGAGGACATCGACATCTCCGTCGCCGTCCAGGTCGGTAGCATACACCGAACGGGCACTATCGGCCGTCGTGGAGATGTCGGTGCCCGCGGAGAAGGTGCCGGCCCCGTCGGTGTTCTCGTACCACACGATGCGGTCGTCGAGCGACGAGGCAGAGAGGACATCGGCATCCCCGTCGCCATCCAGGTCGGCAGCGTAGACCGACCAGGCACCATCGGCCGTCGTGGAGATGTCGGTGCCCGCGGAGAAGGTGCCGGCCCCGTCGGTG
>JBMCTC010000294.1:0-3613 GCA_048624115.1 Spirochaetota bacterium | reverse complement strand
GCAACGTCGTGGTCTTACCCGCACCGTTCGGCCCGAGCAGCCCGTAGATCCGGCCCGGTTCGGCCTTGAACGAGATCGAGTCTACCGCAACGGTCTTTTTGCCTTTTGCGTCGAACTCTTTTCTAAGTGATTGAATCTCTATCATTGAGACCTCCACGGAGCGGATAGGTCACTCCAAATTGGTCGTGAAGATAGCGACAAGATGCCCCCCCGTAAAGCTCACTCCGTTGGCTGGCGGGTCGGTAGACGCACCCAGACTATCGTTCCTTCGTCTCGTGAACTCGAAAACCCGATCTCTCCATGGTGAATGCGCGTGATAAGCGCCGCAACGTACGTCCCCAATCCGGTTCCGTTCTTCTTGCCGCTGGTCGTATAGCGATCGAAGAAGGTGTCACGAATTTCTTCCGGCACGACCCCGGGGTTGTGGATCGAAACCTCGTAGTTGTCACTCCCGACGATCGTCACTGCCACTTCGTCGCCCCGGCCCGATGCCTCAATGGCATTACGCAGCAGGTTCGAGAATGCATCGGCGAGGTAGAGTCGCTCGCCTTCAATCGGAAGCTGGTGCTTCCATGAGAGAGGCGTTCCGTCGAGCGCATACGATACGCGCACTCCGAGGTTCGCCGCAAGCGGTTCCACCTCGCGTCGGACCTCGCGCAAGACATCGACCAAGTTGATTGGCTCCGGACGCAGCTCGTAGGTGCCCTCTTCCATCCGAATGAGGTCCATACTGCTCGAGAGCATCGAGTCGAGCTTTCGAGCCGATTCGCGAATCACCATACAGAGTTCTTGCTGTTCCGAGCCGAGCGCCTCGGTCATGAGCAGCTCTGCGGCGGCGAGAATCCCGTTGAGCGGATTGCGCAAATCGTGGCGAATCATCCGTTCCACTCTATTCTTGACGATCTCGAGCTCTTCTCTTCTCCGTATCTCCTCGTTGAGCCGCTCGACCGTCTCGGCGAGCAGCTTCTCCGACCGTTTTCGCTCACTGATGTCGAGAACGAAGGTAACTTTCTTTGGACGGTCATCAATATCGATGATGTACGCTGCGTCGGCCAATATCGACATGGGCGTGCCGTCTTTCTTCACGACCTCCCACTCACCACGCAGCTCATATCGTCGTCCCATGAACTCGGCATGGAGGTGCGAGAGCTCGTCGCGAAGGCGTTCAGGTACGACAAGTGTGAAGTGTTTGCCGAGAATTTCGTCGGGCGTATAGCCGTAGAGCCTGCAATAGGTGGGGTTCATGTACTCGAAGTAGCCGTGCTCGTCGGTTATGCAAATGCCGACCGGCGTGGACTCGATGATATTGCGCAGCCGCGTTTCACTCTGCTTCAGATCCTCGTTATAATGTTCAATCAGATCCGATTTCTGAGCGGCAAGTCGATTGAGGAGATCGTAAAACTGAAGCTCATCTCGTTCGGCTTCGGCCGGCACCGGCAATGGCCGATACTTCCCGGAAAGAAGCTGCTTCAGCAATTGCGTGACCATGTCGAGCCCGGGCGATTCGTTCATCTCAGAGCGTCCCACATCCACAGTATAAGGCAGGTATCGGGGTAAACGCTATTACCCCGCAGGCAGCATGAATCAAGATCAGGTCAAGGAGCAACTGCTCCGCTTGCGCGACGATGTAGAAGAGTTCTTTTTGATCTTCAGCGGCAAGAGCAGCAAAAAGGTAAACGGGCTCTACCACCCCGACACCCGCGAGATCATCATTCACAACAAGAACTTCGAGAATGATAACTCTCTGATCTACACCGCGATTCATGAGTTCGCGCATCATATCCATTTTACCACGTCTCCGGTTCCTGTCGGCCCGCGCGCGCATACGCTCGAGTTTCGAAGCATCTTACACCACTTGCTCGAGCGGGCGGAACAGGTTGGGGTGTATAGGAGTCCGTTCGAGGAAGACCCTGAGTTCATGGCGATGACCTATACACTCAAAACTCGGTTCCTCGCAAAGAATGGCCAGATTATGAAAGAGTTCGGGGCGGCGCTTGCCGAAGCGGAGCGGCTCTGCAGGGCTCGGGGAGCACGTTTCGACGACTATATCGAGCGGGTCCTCAATATGGACCGCAAGACGGCATCGACCCTAATCAAGATTCATAGTTTTGACCTGAACCCAGAGATTGGATACAACAACATGGCGACGGTCGCGGGTTTTTCAAACCAGGAGAAACGCCAAGAGGCACAGCGGCAGTTTGAGGCGGGAAAGAGCCCGGACACCGTGAAAGTGGGGCTCCGCGCGAGAAGTGACGAACAGCAGGAGGATCCGGTGCGCAAGCTCGAAAAAGAGCGAACCCGCATCCAGCGAACGATTCACAGCCTCGAGAGCAAGCTTTCTGAGGTTGAGCAGCGGCTCCAATCGCTCTCCCACCGATAGCGAGGGCGCTAAACCCTACATCTTGAGTATGCGCGCGCCGCGTTCGGTACTCGTCGAAAGCGTGCTTGCTTCGAGCGGACTCTTCCCATATCCTCTACACATGAGTGCTATCGACAAGGTCGATTTCGAGATAGTAAAGGGAGAGCGCGAACCGGAGCACCTTCGGGTTTTTTCTCTCTCTACGTGCGCCTTTTGCCGTCGGGCGCAGAACTTCCTCAAGGAGAACGGGATCACGTTTTCCTATGTCTATATTGACCAACTCGACTTTGACCTCAAGCGCGAAGTCAAAGCCGAGCTGAAGAGTAAGTTCGACACGGTACCCGTCTATCCAATCTTGCTAATCGGGGAGCGTGATGCTGTCAGCGGCTTTGTTCAGGAGAAATGGGCAGACAAGCTCGGGATCGAGGCCTAATGTCAAGCAAGGAAAAGAGCAAAGACGATGGGCACGCCTTTATCCACGCGGTGGCGAAACACCAAGGATGGGCGCTACACCCGGACCCAGCATTTCTCGATGATCTCGCTGCGGGACTCGCACAAAACTATAACCGTTACGGATACTTTCTCTGCCCATGCCGCGACGGAGACGGAGAGCGAAGCGCCGATAAGGACATTATCTGCCCTTGCGTCTACGCGGTCCCGGATCAAGAAGAGTATGGGCACTGCTACTGTGGCTTATACCTGACGCAGGAGTTTCGCGCGTCGGGAAAGGAGCCGCGACAGATCCCGGAGCGGAGAGCCGACTCTTTTTAGCTCGGAGCTAACTCTACTCGTCGGCGATGTACTCTTCTACGCGTCCGAGAATGTTTCGCACGAGTGCGATGAGTCTCTTCGCCGCAATCTCGCTCTGCTGTTCATCTTTCATGCGTGCTGCCGACTCGAGTTCCCTTGCAGCCTCAGCGGTTACGGTAGACTGAAGCGTCCCGCTCGTGTTTGCGAGGGAGTGTGCGGCTTTGGCGACGGCGTCGAAGTCGCCGCTGGAGAGTCCCGCCTCCACTGCTTTGATTCGCTCGGGAGCCTCTTCTACGTAGAGATTGAAAATCTCGTGGAGAACTTCAGGACTGTCCGTGTAGCTCCTCGCGAAATCATCGAGGTTGAACTCTGGATCACTCTCTTGAGCGGTAACCGAATGTGCCGCTTCGCTTTTCGGGTGAGGAATGCTCACGATGTACTCGACGCTCTTTTCGTCTCGGTTCACTTTCCAGTCTCCCACACTGTTCGTCACGCGGGCTCGAA
>JBMCTC010000293.1:0-3641 GCA_048624115.1 Spirochaetota bacterium | reverse complement strand
CTTGCGTTTGCGTTCGTAACCGTGCTTGTCGCGGTGCTCATGAATGCAAGAACCGCAGTATCAAGAGAACGCGCGTCCGACTCCTCGCCGAGGCAAACCTCATTCCAGGGGCAGCAAGACGCCCCCCAAAGCACGTCACCATCGGTAGCACCCGCGCCGGAGACACACTCAGCCCCCGAACCGGAACGGTTTGAAGAAGTGAACGTCGAGGAAATCGAGGCAGACGATGCAGAACCGGGAACGCTCTTCAACCCCGCGACGGGGCTCTCGTTTCGGTCCCATCTCGATCGGAAACTCGGCCTTGAGCTCGAACGCGCGGCGTACAACGATCAAGATCTCAGTTGCATCCTAATCGAGTTTGACGGAATTCGATCGGCAGACGATTACGTCGAGCGCGCTAAAAACATTCTCGACGCGTTCCAATTTGAAGACCTCTGTTTTGAGTTCGGGCCAAAGTCGTACTTGGCCATCTTGCCGAACACGGAACTCCCACAGGCGATCAGGCAAGCAACGGAATTCAAGAAGCGCTACCGAGCCACGGCTCTTGGGTTAAGCGCTCGAAACGGTCGGCTCGTGGAGGCATCTCGAGTGATCAAGGAAGCTGAGGGTAGCTTGGCTCACGCGCAGAAGAGCGAATCGCGAATCGTGGGCTTTCGGCCTGACCCGAGGAAGTACCGCCAATTCGTCAGCGAGCAACTCGGGAGTGACGAGTAGTCACTCGCAATCACGACCTCAGTCTATCGCAAGGGTCGGGTCAGTCGCCCGCACGAGTCGCTGTGCATCGACCACGTACCGAAGCCCTCCGAACCCGTCGGCAGGCAGATCCCGACCTTGCGGCATGATGACAAAAGGGCCGACACCTCGAATGACAAGCGTGTACGTGCGTCCGTCACCGAGCTCCACGTCGATCCGCCCAGCCGGATCGAGTGCCTCCCAATCGCCCAGCCAGAACGAAGCCCCGACAAGGTCGATCGTCTGCGAGACAAACTCGAGCCCGTTGAGGAGTGACATCTCTCGGTCTCCGCTTCGTGGTGACCCGACAATCAGCCAGCGATCACCCAAAGACGGACTTGAGCCTCGGATGAGATCGAGTGAGTCAGGCGCTCCGGCCGCGCGCAATGCCCCTGATGTTCGGAAACGCATTGCGACCACGTCGTCTGGTCGAACATAGGCAGGGAGCATACGAAGCAGCAACCAGTAGGTCGAACGCTGCTCCGTGAAGAACTTGAGCGCTACATCGACCTCGTATACCTCGGGCTCGCCGCCAACTCTGACGAACGTTCCGTCCGCCGCCGTCGGATTTCCGACAACAAGGTCGAACTCGCCGCCACTTGCGGCAAAGCGAATGACAGGTGCATCCCGACCAACCCCGAACTGAGACCAGCGGGAGCTGTCACTCGTCGCGATGCGCAGCACAGATGCGGTGCGCACGGCGTCTACCAAGAGGGTAATCCGCGGCTCCCGCGCGGGAAACTCCCGCCCCCCTTCGTCGAGAACCCACCCCCTCGTGCTCCGCCGAAGCCGAGTGGAGCCATCGGGCACGAGAAACTCGACCCCGGAGAGCTCAGCGAGTTGCTGCTCGGAAACCAATCGTGCAGACGCTCGTGGCTGCCGATCTTGCAACACACCGAACCAGAGCGTAACGAGAAGCAGAACACTGACCGTGGCCATTGTCCAAAGCGCTACATTACGCCTCATCTCACCCTTCCGTGCGCAGGCTGCGCCTGTACCGTCTCGCCAGTACCACGAAGCCTGCCGCGAGTACGATCACGGGCACGACCACGAGATTAAAAGCAATCGCGAAAGACTGGATCGACGCGACGCGCTGCGGGTCATCAATCGCGTCAAGCGCCACTCGTCGCCTTCCACGCGTGCGCAACTCGAGAAGCTCCTCGTCATTGGTCAACCATTGCAACGCGTTGAGTCCGAACTCGACATTGTGCTCGCTTCCTGTGCTCTCGATAAGCGGATCCCAGAAGACTCCGGCGTCGGACACCACAACCAAACGCCCCGGTCGCTCCGGCCCGCTGTAGGTCGCCACCACGCCAAACTGTCCTGCCGTCTCCGCGACGGGAGCGAGCGCACCGGAAGTCGGCGTAGTGACAAATGGCTCGGGCATAAGCCACGCACCAACGGATGTAGCCGCAATGATCTCAGTTCCGTCGGGCGCGTCTTCGGTGACATCAAGCCAGGTTGGCCAGTAGAGATCGAGGCCCGTAAACCGAGCGGTAATTGGGTGGTCGGGGCTCGTCGTGCTCTCCCGAATCTTAACCCAATGGGGATACGGATAGAGCCGATTGACCGAAAACTCCTCAGTCGACTCCTGCACCGGAATTTGGTTGTTGTTACGATCGAGTACCAGTTGTTCGCCTACTTCGAGACCATAGCGTGCCAAAAGAAGTCGAACGGGCACACCTGAAACTGGTGTCGTCTGCAGATTGGATTCGATATCGACCATAGCTACTTCGACAGTTAGAAGAGCGCTCCCACCGCGGGAAATGTAGTCCGAGACCCGGCTTAGGTCGAATGGACCGAGCGAGCTCGCGTCAGTCACGACCACCGCCTGTAGAGTGTCGGGAATTGGCTCACCAGGGGCAATCTCATGCACGTCGTAAGTCGATGACATCGCATTCGCAAACCGGAGCTGTTCCTCGAGCGGACGAGCGAACGATCCGGCCAAGAATCCGACTGCTCGCCGGTTCTCTGTCAGAAGCGTCAGCAGGCGGCTGGTGACCTCGTACTCGACACTCGCGGGATCAAAAATCAGCGGGACACGTTCGGTCCGATCGAGGTAGTCGATGGTTATTCCGCTGTAAACGGTCGCGATCGTCTGCTCGCCCGCCTCGGTTATTTGAATCTGTTGTGGAAGAAGGGCCAGCTCGCGTATGCGCTCGGGTTCGAGTTCTCCCGGATCAACAACTCGCACCTCGACCCGACTCCGGGATCGCGCCTCATACTCGCGAAGCGCGTCCTCGATCGCACGCGGTTGAAAGAACTCGGCATCGAGCCGCGGAGAAACGTAGTAGGTGAGCCGAATCGGATTGTCGGCAGACTCGAGGACCTCCGTGCTCACTCTTGCCAACGTGTACTGCTGGTCGTCCGTAAGGTCGAGCCTGAGATAAAAGAAGCGGCTGTTCGCAAACACCAGCAGGACAATGAGCAGGCCGAGCAGGTACCGCGCGTACGCTTGTCGCTTGCCGCGACGACGGACCAAGAGAAACACTGCGATCAGAAGACTCACCACAACTATCGAGAAGAGGTAGATAAGATCGCGCGTGTCGATGATTCCCCGGCTGAAGCCATAGAAGCTGCGCGCGAAGGACACGGTGCCGAGAAGGGCGCGCAGCCCCGCGGACTCCACTCCGGATCCAACTTGATCAACCAGCATCAGAAGAGCCAGCACCAGGGTAGAAAAGAGAAACGCAGAAAGTTGCGTGGAGGAGGCAACAGAAAGAAGAATGCCGATCGCCGTCATTGCCGCTGCCAGAACGAATATGCCGATGTACTGCGCGGCAATAACGCCACCATCAAATGAGCCGAGAACCACAACGCTCCACGGAACCAACATCGAGAGAAGGAGCATTGCCAAGACTACAATCAGCACAGCGAGATACTTTGCAAAGATGATTCCGCCGTTGGGG
>JBMCTC010000292.1:0-3710 GCA_048624115.1 Spirochaetota bacterium | reverse complement strand
TTACCAGCTCGACCGTGGTTGCGACCGCGCCCAGCAGAAGGGCGGTGATCGCGATTCCGACGCCCCGCGAAGCTTCACCAACGAGGAGCGAGTGTGCCCCGGCAAAGACTGTGAGAAAGACCGCCGCTACAACCGTCGCGGCGGCGAACATTACGAGCGTACCCCGAAGACTCTTGCTGTTGCCAAATATCGTAAAGCGAACACCGGCCGACCGTTCTCCGGCGAGCGACGCGAGCCCATCACCATATCCGAGGGTCAGAATCGCAAGCCCGCCCATCCAGATCGGAATTGGCCCGCCCCACGTTACGAGGACCATGCCCGTTAGCGCGATCGGGAAGTAGATCGTGCCGAGGTTTCTGCTTCGTTTCTCGTGCTCCATAGCGGGGAAGAGCCTGAGTACGTAGCTCAGGAGGTTGATAAGGACGAAGGCGACCGGCCCGATCGCGAACTCCCACCGATCAAAAAAGATCATCGCGAGTAGCCACCAGTGCGATACTCCGATGTGGATGACCTTCCGGGTGGCCGAGGCGGACATAACGCCGCGTTTCAAGAGCAGCTGTGCGAGCCCGATGAATCCAAACACAAACGCGAAACTCACCACGAGGCCGAGCCAGTTCATTGGAGGATGATCGTCGAGCACCGTTCAGATGTCAACCTTGATAAAGATCTCCACATTGCGTAGCATCACCTTATGCCAAATAGCGAAGGGCAGAAACGCCTGGCTGTCCTTATCGATGCCGACAACACCCAACCGATAATCATCGACAGTCTCTTAGAAGAAATTGCGAACTATGGGGTCGCAACCGTCAAGCGCATCTACGGAGACTGGACCGGTTCTCACCTCAAGGGATGGAAGGATCAACTGCTCGAGCACGCGATTCAGCCAATCCAACAGTTTGCCTACACCCGTGGTAAGAACGCCACCGACAGCGCGATGATCATTGACGCGATGGATCTTCTCTATACGAACACCCTTGACGGGTTTTGTATCGTCTCGAGCGATAGCGACTTCACGCGGCTCTCTGCGCGGTTACGCGAAGACGGGCTCATGGTCTACGGTTTTGGGGAGCAGAAGACTCCGAAGGCTTTTGTCGGTGCATGCGATCGCTTTATTTACACCGAGATTCTGCGCCAGCAGGACGATCAGGATGAAGCGGTGCAGCCGAGCAAAAAGCCGATGCGAGAACTCAAGCAGGATTCGCGTCTTGTCAGTCTGTTGCGAAACGCGACGGAAGACTCGGCGGATGAGACCGGTTGGGCAAACCTCGGCACGGTAGGTCAAAACGTGGCGAACAAGCTGCCCGAGTTCGACCCGAGAAACTACGGCTACAAGAAACTCGGTGAGCTCGTGAGGACGGTGAATCTCTTTGACATCGACGAACGATCGAGCGACAACTCTCCGGCAAAGCAGATCTACATTCGCGACAAGCGTCGCAGATAGCTCGGAGGCGGCATGGCTGAGTTCGACACACTTCCGCTGTGGATTGAGTCCCTCTGTCTCGAGTGGGGCATGAGCGAAGACATAACCGGTAGCCTGGCGCGCCTCGCTATTATCGTGATTATTCTCGTGATGAGCCTGTTGGCCAACTTCATTCCGAAGAGGGTCATTATCACGGTTGCCCATGGAATCGCGAGCCGCACAACGTTTCTGATTCGGCACTTACGGCCCCGCCCGACCGGCCTTCCGATCGAGATCTACGTCTTCAGCGCCGATCAGGTATGGGCGAACTTTGAAGGTATTCAAGCCGATATCTTCGATCACCTGCTTGCGGTGCTGCCGGAGTTCGAGCTCGGGATCTTTCAAAAGCCAAGCGGACTCGATGTCCAAGCGCAGGCTGATTCGATTCGTGGCTCCGACCGCGCAGAGACCGCTCCTTATCATGTCGGAGGCGCTCCGTGAGCCGATTTTTCCTGCGCAAACCACTCGACATTCTCTCGATCTTGGTATCGCTCTTGGCGATTACCGGCGTCACGCTCTTTGCCTACGGCGGGCGCCCCGAGCCGAGCCAGGTCAGCATCGAGACGGATCAAGGCGCCTTTTTGTATCCGCTGAGTGAGAATCGGACTCTCGAGTTCGACGGTCCCCTCGGCGTGACGCACGTGTTGATCTCCCAAAACTCAGTTCGGGTAACCGAGAGTCCATGCCGTGACAAGATCTGCATTGCCGCCGGACATCTCGATACGACCGGCCAATGGACCGCCTGTTTGCCTAATCGCGTCTTTGTGGTTGTTGAAGGCGCCCAGGACGAGGACGAAGTAGATGCCCAAACATTCTAGCCTCCTCGCCACCGCCGCGGTTGTGCTTTTGGTGCAAATCCTTGTCGCGTGCGGCCCGACGGAGACCTCCCCCGACGCATTGCGCGCAGCGGACGGCCGGCCGCTCTACGCAGACGGCACGTTTTCCGCATCGTTCTCACATACCGGGCCGAGTGGCTGGCGACACTACGTGCAGATTGAAACAGACGGCGGACTGATCGTAGGCGCCTGCTATGGAAGCATCGACTACTCGGGCCGCACGCTCGAGGAAAACGAGCGCTACCGGGAGAGCTACCGGCTCTCTACGGGGATTGATCTGCTCGAGCTTCTCCACAGCTATCAGGAGCGACTTCTCGAGACGCAGAGACCCGGCTTCTCCGTGCCCCCGAATGCGCTCGAGTGGTCGGTTGCGTTTGATCAGCTCGTGCGCGCGGCGCTTGCCGCGGCGGTCGAGGCACGGAGCGCTACTGCCGAGTCGGGAAACCTCGCCTCGCGACGTCAGACAAGCGGGTCGGAAACCACGTTGACAGTTGGGGCCTGGGAACCGTTTTTTCTGGTTGGCTTGCCGGATGAGCACGGCTGGAGAGGCGAGCTTCTGACCGTCCACGCCGGTGAGACGATCGTTGCCGCCCACTACCGCGAGACGCGCCCCACAAGTGAGGGCCTGGCGGTCAAGCGGGCAAGTGAACGCCACAACACGCTCTACGAGCAGGTCGACGGAAGAAGCTTTCGCGAGGTTGCACGTTCAATCGAGGCGGCGCTCGTTCAATCTCAAGCAGACTGGAACGAGGCTCTCTCAGAGTCTGATGCGGTGACCGGCGCGACGCTCACCTATGAGAAGGCGCGCTCGCTAACGGAGCGCACTGCCGGAACACGCGCGACGCCGGCCCTCCCCCGACGCCTCTGCCGGTAGCGTGCTGCTACTGTTCTCCGCCGGTCATGGTCTCGTACTCGTTGTTGGTCAAACGAAAGAAATCGCCCATGCCCGAGGTCATGTGGATCTCCTTGTCCTCGGTCACAAAGAGAGCCTCCGCGTCTGACAACTCTTCCGCGAAGCGCAGGCCCTCTTCCAAGCCCATCGCGAAGATCGACGTAGAAAGCGCGTCGGCGCGGATCGAGTCCTCGGTGACGATGGTCACACTTTCGAGGCGGTTTCGTACCGGGTATCCGGTCTCGGTATCGAGAATGTGGTGGTAGCGAACATCGTCCTGAACAAAAAACCGCTCGTAGGTGCCTGAGGTAACCACCGAGAGATCCTCTACTTCGGCGATGCCGATAAACACGCCGCGACGTGCCTGGGTCTCTGGTAACTGGACACCGATTCGCCACAGCGAGCCGTCCGGCTTCGTGCCGATGGTCAGAATGTTGCCACCGAAGTCGAGCAGGGCCGAGTCCTTGCCGCTCTCGCGGATGATTCGCCCAGCCTCGTCGGCTGCGTAACCCTTCGCGATCGC
>JBMCTC010000291.1:0-3739 GCA_048624115.1 Spirochaetota bacterium | reverse complement strand
CCCTCTATCGAGCACCTCCAGAAACCGTGCGTCAGACGGCCGCTGCCCGAGAACAATGTCGCGAGGTGATCGCTCTCGAGCAGGAACCGCAAGAATGCGTTCACGTCCCCGGCGGTCGAAACGAGCCCTCCCGCGCCAATTTGCTTCGTAACGCCCGCCGGCGTCGGACCCCCGCCGTACGCGTGGCCCGCTGCCTCGGGCCGCAGGTCAAACCCGGTACGCTGCAAAGGGGCAAGAAGAGTTTGACCTCGGGCGTCGTGAAGTACCCGACAATCGAATAGCCGCCGATGGTCGTCGCTGGGAGAAAGATGGTAGTTGCCTCGAGAACAAGCGTATAGAGCAAGAGCCCGAGCACCCGGCTCGCAGTCCCCTTCTTTTTGCGTGAGAACGCGAACAACGATCCGAGCAAGACTCCTTGGACCATCGCAGCCAACACAATCGTGCTCAGTAGCGAGTTCATGGTTAATCCTAACCATGCGAGTATACTTTTGTTGCGCGAACGATGGAAGGCGGGTCCCGACGACACGGTATCCACGTAGTGCCGGTGCGTTGAGATTGTGCGGCCAAAGGAGAGGGTGCATGCACCATCCGGAATCCTCGAGACTCGTCAACGTCATGACCGCTGGGCGCGGGAGATTGAACATCGCGACTTCGACGAGCTCGTAGCCGAATGCCGAGGTCACCTACCGGTTGCGAGAATCGAAAACCCATCGGTCCTTCTGCCACGTCCACTCGCAGCTCGCACCTGCGAAGAATGTGGTTCTCTCCTCTCCCAATCCGGAGACCCCGTTTGAGATTATCGCTGCCCCCACGGCACGTAGGGCGTGTCGCTCGAAAGAAGCAGGAACACCCCGTGTGCAACCGCGTGGGCGCCCGGGACCGTGTAGACGTCGGTGTTCCAAAGGCGCCATGCCGCATCTTCCCAGCCGGGAAAAATCACGTTTTCGTAGCGGGCGAGTTTCAAGATGCCCCAGAGAAGCGCCATTGGAGTATCGCGGCTCCCGGGCGCCGCGGCAGGATCGACACCGTGTGTGTTTAACTCGTTGGCCATGTTGTCGATCATTGCGACCGCGTAGGGCCGATACTTCAAAGCAAGAGCGGTATCGCCGCGGTCGCGCAGTGCGACGTAGGATTCGAGCATGGCCCAAGCGTTCATGCTGTGATACCAAGGGGCAGCGTTGTGCCCGTCCCAAGTCCGGCCGGGAACGCGTGCGGCGTCGAACTCGAGGTCGGCAAAACGAGTCGTGCCCCCGTCTACGATACCGTCGGAGTCGTGATCCATCAGTGGTGCATGCACGAGGTTGAGTTCGAGAAGATTGAGCATCGCTTCGCGGTACGTGAAATCCCCGGAGGCGGCGTAGGCCTGTGCGAGCATCCACACGAGCTTGGCGGTGTAGTTATGATTGTGCACCGCCGGCTGCTCTGCCGCCCAGTCCGCTGCGAGAAGCGCGGAGGCGCGCCATTGTGCCCTACGCGCTTCGTCCTCGTCCTCGATCGATGCCTCCATCATCAAGGCTGAAACCCACCCCTGGTCGTAGGCGGCGCCACCTATGTCGCCATAATGCTCTAGATCTCCCGACGCCGGATCAGCCCCTGTCAAAAACACGTGGTCGACCATGGCAAACTCCGTGCCCGCATAGCGACCGGCGTCGTAGGTGACGAAGGCCTCCGGGGCATTCGCGTAGAGCTCTTCGGCGTTCTCTATGACGACGCCGTCGTCGCCGGGCGTGGACTTGTCCGGGACCCATCCGTATCCAAACATCCCAAACGGCACAAACGTTCCGTTCACCGTGACCGGCGGGTCTGGAGCCGTTCGCGGAGCATACTGAGTGTCGTGGTACGCCTCGAGCGTTGGGAGAAGGTCGGGCGTTCCGTCCACGCCCGCCTGTCGCGCGTAGTACGTACCAAGGGCGATCGGGGCCAGTGTTCTGCCGATAGGTGGATCGACAATTTGCTCTGAAAGGTACGATTCGATTTGACCTGAATAGAGATCACTCCACCGTTCGGCCACCTCCTGAAAGGTAGGTTTACGTGGTGGGGCATCAACCCGAAGGTAGGGTTCGTCGGGGCACCCCATCTCCGTACCCCTTGCACTTCGGGCAGCGGCAATCTCGGCCTCGGCTACCGCACGATCTCCGTTGTACATCGCCACGAGGATCTCTCCGGTTCGGCCTCCGTATCCCGACCGACAAGCTGCAGTTGGCGTACCCGGCTCACCACCACCCATCGTTGGGGCCGCACAGCCCGTTGCGAGCAGAAGCGAAAGCAAGAACCAAGCCCCGGGAAACGGACGAACCAGACTTGCGCGGGAGATTACGAAATGCATAGCTTTCATGCGTGGTTAGACGTTGCCCGCACGCTTGCGGTTGCATCAAAGATCACACCGCCCGGCGAGAGCTTTCTCGGGCAGTCGCGTCAAAACTCTGGGAGCCATCTGCCCCATCAAGGCTGTACCAACGCAAGGACCTGGTCCTCATACTCATCAACAAATCGTCGTGCTCTGGGAATGGCGTCGTGCAGAAACTGATCGGGTTGCCTGAGCCACAGGCCAAGCGCTTTCGACTTCTTCTCAGACACCAGGCATTCGACAGGGAACTCCAGAAGCTCGTAGCTCCAGCCCTCGAAACTACCGTCGTTCCGAGCGCGTTCACTCATCTCTGAGTGGAGACTCGCAAAATAGTCCGCGTACCGTTCAATACCCTGATAATCAAACACGTACATGCCGTTAGAGGAAACTATGTGATTGCCCCTGAAACCCTCAGCCGGCCTGATCCATACAGCACGGAAGCCGAATCTTGAGAAACGCTCAATAAACGCATAGGCCAAGACCTGGCATGCTCCTGCAGCAAAGAATGTCTTATCCGGTAGGTTCCACCTGGCAACGGGATCCTGTTTTGTTTCCTTATCGATGAAGATCACGTATCGAACCTCTGGTACACCATGCGCCGTCCTTGAGCCTTGTCACGCCGTTTGCGGCTGCCGTCGCTCGTGAATCAGGACGAGCTTCGTCCCGAGTGTGGAAGGGACATGGCCCGAGTATATTTGCTCATGACGCCTACGCGCAACAGCGGAACGAAGGTCATCGGATTTGAAGATGGGCGCCGTTCTCTGCAACGAGGAACGGATGCAAGAGACGATCGGGTCGTTCAACGACAGTCTCGGGGCCGGCATGTTCATGTCGAAATGGCGGGCCGTGATTCGTCTTCTCTATAGAGGGGTGTCGCGTGTCGGTTCGATTCGCCGCGCGGTCCACGACAAAGTCGAGGAGGAATCATGATTACCAGCGACGCGATAGCGTTTCTGCGCGAACTTGCAGCAAACAATGCAAACCCGTGGTTCGATGAAAACCGAAAGCGCTACGAGAAGAATGTCCGTGATCCGTTCAAGGAGCTGTACGTCGAGATCGCGACCCGACTTCACGATGAGGCGACGATGGTCCCTGGGCTCTCCGCCGAGCAGATTGACTCTATCCCGCGCACCCCGAGAGAGGGGATTATGCGGATCAATCGTGATCTCGCCGGAGAAGTTCGTTGAGCTCGACGATCAGGCAGGATGGGCGATTGACCGCTTTCGCGAGGTCGCCCCGCTTATCGGGGCGCTCCAGGGAACCGATGGGTAGGGCGGCAGCCGGAGCTTGCCAATGATCCCACGTTGCAGATACGATTCCCTCGTTATGATCGCCATGATCCACGCTGAGAGACGCCGTCGATGAGTCGCCGGGTGCGGACGCGCTCTTGTA
>JBMCTC010000290.1:0-3770 GCA_048624115.1 Spirochaetota bacterium | reverse complement strand
TGCTTTGGGCATCGTGAAGACGAACTGGCGGTGAGGCAGCTCCAGAAGCAGTTCGCGTAACCATTGGCGTTCTTATGTAGGCGGGCGCGATCGCATTTACCGTGATGTTGTCTCGCGTCGTCTCGGCGGCAATCGAGAATGTCAGGCCGATCATGGCGGCCTTGGACACAGAATAGGCGGTGCCCGCGGTAAGCCCGCCGCTCTTTGCCGCGTAGGATGAGGTATTGATGATTCTGCCCCAGCCATGTTTCCGCATCTGCGGCAACAGCGCCTTGGTCAGATAGAAGGCCCCGCTTACGTTCACCGCCATCACTTTGTTCCACTCCTCGGGAGTGGTTTCGGCGGTCTTGTTGTTCGAGAGGATACCGGCATTGTTCACGAGGATGTCGATGTACCCGAACTCGCTGACGATACCGGCTGCTCCCGCGGCTACCGCATTTGGATCGCTTATGTCGATGCCGTACGCCGCGACAAGCCCATCGCTCTCTGCGACAAGATCGCCCATCGCTTCGGTGCTCAGGTCTACGGCCGCCACGGATATGCCATTCGCGACGAACTCGCGCACGACAGCCCGGCCCATCGTTCCTGCAGCTCCTGTTACCAGTGCTCGGTGTTTCTTCAGTTCTGGCATGTGTTCCTCTCGCTTGCCAATCATACTCGGCGTGGGCATCTCCAACAACGCAGCGCCGCGGGCTATCCTCGCGCGCTCACTCGAACAAATCTCCGCTTTCCCACCTGAACGAGCGTACCTTCTCTCGTCAGGTTGATGACCGCCTCGACATGCTCTACTCGCACCCCGTCGATGCGCACTCCTCCCTGCGCGATCAACCGACGCCCCTCGCTCTTGCTTGCCGCAAACCCGACCTCTTGCAGCACCTCCACCACGGCCCGGCGTGTGCCGTTCACAGCGAGGGCAGCTATCTCGCTCGGGGCGTCTCGTCTCGAGAATACGCGCTCGAACTCCTCGACCGCTTTTGCGGCGGCCTGCGTGCCGTGAAGCTCTTCGGCAATCGCACGAGCAAGCTCGAGTTTCGCGTCGCGGGGGTGCAGCGCGCCCGCCTCGATTCGCGTGATGAACTGTTCGCGTTTTGCCCGTGGCCACCCGACTGCGAGCCTCGCGTAGAGCGGGATCCACTCGTCTGCGAGCGACATCACCCGGCCGACGATTTCCGTTGCGGGCAGCTCCACGGAGATGTGATTGTCCATCGACTTACTCATCTTTGCTCCGTCGGTGCCGGGCAAGAGTGGGACCGTGATTACGACCTGCGGGTCGAGACCGCTCGCGCGTTGGAGGTCTCTTCCGCACAGGCAGTTAAAACGCTGATCGGTGCCTCCGATCTCGACATCGGCGGTAACCTGCACCGAGTCTTCGGCCTGGAGGACGGGGTAGGCGAGCTCGTGGAGCGAGAGCCGTGTCCCCGCCTCGATGCGCGAGCGAAATGTCTCGTGCGCGAGCATCTGTGCGACCGAGAAGCGCGAAAGGACCGTGAGTACTTTTGCGAGCGAGGCGCTACCAAACCACTCGCTTTGGTAGTGCACCTCGGCCTGAGAAACATCGACTACCACCGAGAGCTGGTCGATGTAGCGCTCCATGTTGGCCGTGACTTCTTCCTGCGTGAGCCCCGGCCGCTCCTTGTTGCGGCCGGTCGGGTCGCCGATCTGCGCGGTGTAGTCGCCAACAATCAAAACGGCCCGGTGCCCGAGCTCCTGGAACGTCCGGATCAGCCGGCACGGAACGAGATGTCCGATGTGGATCGAGGGGTTGGTCGGGTCGATGCCGTATTTGACCCGTAGCGGCGTTCCCGACGCGATGGACCGGTGAAGCTTCTCGCGCAGCTCCGCTTCCGGCACGACCTCATCGGCCTGCTCTGTGATAGCCAGAAACTGTCGCTCGACCTCTTGTTCGATAGTCATGGTGCCTCCCGACGCGCGGCGCACAGGGGCATAAAAAAACGCCCTGCGTGCGCAGGGCGTGCTTGCGTTATTGTTCTATGCCGATATCGGCACAGCGCAACCCTGCAGAGGAGGTGAGTAGAAGTAGTAATACTCGTGGACTCGGCAGAGTTGCATTTCGAGAGAGTATCGCCAGCGGGCGGCAAGTTGTCAACAACCTCGCGGCGGCTACTTGCCGGCCGCGAGTTCGTCGAGCAACGCGGGAAACTTCTTGGGCGGGGTAATGTCGTGCGCGACGAACTGTCCGTCGTAGAACAATGAGTAGATGCCCCACGCGGCGGGAAGAGCCTGCGCCTCTTCCGCGCTTGCGGTCTTGTGAATCCGGACCTCGAGTCCTCGCTCCCGGCCAATTGCCGCGAGCTCCGCGACGAAGTCGCCGTTGAACGGGCAGGTGTCGCTGTAGTAGAAGTCTAGACCTTTGGCGCCCGGCAGCTCCGGGTTGCGCACCTGATCGCGAAATTTGGGCTCCGGCGCGCCGCTTGAGAAACGTTTCACGACCAGCTCGAAGTAGGGCTCGGCCTGATCGCAGAGTTCGAAGCCATGCGCAAGGTAGAACTTCTTGTCGACCATAAACGGCCTCTTCTTAGGACTCGTGATCGCCACCAATCCGTGCGTGTCGGCAACATCGGCCTCACACTCTTCGAGGAGTCGCCTTCCGAATCCCTGACCCTTGAACCGTCCCGAGACCCAGAAGCACTGGATAAAGGTGTAGCCGGACGCATCAATGGGCGCCCACGCCCGCTCTGCCGGTACGTACTCGATAAAGACCTTGCCGCGCACGTCTATCTTCTTGAAGACATGACCGTGCGGAAACTGGTGGCGAAGCCACTCGCGCTTTTGGTCGGCGCGAGCAGCGTTTACTGCGTCGTTTCCAATCGCGCAACAGATGTGCTCATCTGCAACGTTATCAGCGTCCAGCGTTACCGTCTTGTACTCGTCACTCATTTTGCCCCTCTCCTTCCTGCCTTAAAGTGTTTCACCGGAACACAGATCTGCACCGGTCGTTTCCCGTCACGTGTAGCGATTGATACGTCTCCTGTGTACGCGCCCCTCACACCTCCTCGAGCAAGTGAGCGAGTTTGGCGAGGTTGAGGATGCGAACGCGGCCCCGCCGATACTCGATGACGCTCCGACTCGAGAGCTCTGCGAACGCTCGGGAGACGCTGCGGTAGGTTGCCCCGATCTCTTCGGCAATCTCCGTCTTTGATATCTGATGCCAGACGCGCTCGCCGCTGGGTGGTTTGGGGTGAGGGAGGCGATCGAGAATCGCCTGTGCTACAGCGCTCCTGATCGGTCGCAGGACACGGGGCACGAGGTGCGAGTCACTTGCCGAGAGCCTTTCTGCCAGTTGTATGAGGATGAGTTCCGACCAATCCGGACTCTCGCGATATTGGTCACGGAAGCTTTTGGCGGCAATAGCGTAGCCGGTCACTGCACGGCGGACAATTACCGAACAGAGAGCGGGCTTGTGCAGCAGCGCCTCGACGTCGCCAACGATCGCCGGAGCTTCACTGCTCTTGAGGGCCATACTCTTGCCATCCTCGATTCGTTTTACGACTTGGATGCTACCTGACGCAAGGAAGTACACTGGCGGGTCGCCTTCGCCCTGTCGGATGAGGGCGGTGCCTTCCTCCGCCTCGAATCTCCGCGCGCGAGGAGAACCCGACTCGAGGTCGCTCAGAAGGCTGGTCCACTGCATGCTCAGATTCTACACCGTCTGTTTCTTGCGGCAAATAGGAAAGCTGTCCTATGGCGCAGGGTCTGCATTTGGTACCCTTCCGTTCATGCATGACTCGCGACGGGCATTTCACTTGCTC
>JBMCTC010000289.1:0-3776 GCA_048624115.1 Spirochaetota bacterium | reverse complement strand
ATCGCCCGGGGAACCAGCATCGCCCGGGGAACCAGCATCGCCCGGGGAACCAGCATCGCCCGGGGAACCAGCAGCGCGTCGTGGTTCTGCACCCCGCGACGTTGCATCACCACCGGCAGCACCCACATCCACCACACTATGCAACACCGGCCGAACAGGCGCTCCGGCTGCGTCACGGAGGTACTCGCCGCGCGCGTCGACCGCCGTAAACGAGTGCGTCAGGTGGACTCCCGGCGGGGCATCAACGATCAACTCATAGATCCTATCCTCGCCCGACAGACGCTGCTCGACAAGCGCGAGGCCGGTCTCGTGGAAAGCGGTCTCGAGATCGAGTTGACCGTAGGGCAAGTGCCTGAGGCCCTCTTCGGTACTCAGAAAACGGTAGAGCGCAATCGCGTGATTGTAGGAGGGGTCATCGGCGTTCTTGGCAAGCAGGCGAAGCACGTACTCGCCGGGAGCCGGTGGTGTAACGACGTAGCGAGTGACACCCGGCGCAGGATGCGTGCCAAAGTGATGATCCTCCACCGGGACGTTTGCGAGCGAGGCGAGTCGCGCGCCGACGTTCACGTCTTTCGGGTGTTCGATAGCAATCGCAAACGCGCCATCGGCGAGCGGCTCGACCGCCCCAACAGCAACCCCAAAGTAGTCCTCCGAGATTTGAGGAACCAGGACACTCTCTTCGGGCAATCGTTCGCCATCTTGGTTCCCGGCTCGCAGATAGAACGTGTAGACGGTGTTCGCGCCCTCTGAAAAGTCGAGGGGGCGAACGAGATACCGGGCCTGGTAGAACTGTCTGCCGTGAAGCGCCCGCGGCACCGACCAGGTAATTCTCGCGAGTCGGTAGCGCTCGTCGTAGGGTTCGTACTCGATCACCGAGCGGTGCTCGATCCGTTCTTCGTCGCGAACACCAAGGAGCGAACCGTTCTCGTCAAATGCAACCCCGGCTGGTGGGGCGTCGGGCGTGGAGCCCTGGACGAGCGAGCCGGCGGCAGCCATCGCGTCGAGCAGATCCGCATCGCCGCCTGATTGAAGCTGGGCATAGACAAACTTGTCTCTCGGGACAAGCAACTCAATCGAGTATCGACCCTCGCGCGTCTCGTAGTACTCCGCCCACCCAAAGAGATTGCCACCGCCGCGCGGGATGGCAACCCGATTCCTGCCGCGAAAGAGCCCGGAATCGTCCATCGCGCCCGAGGCCGGCCGAAGCCCACTCTCGAGAAACCGCGTCGAAAAAAGCGGCATTGCCGCAAACTCATCGAACGAAATCGGAGTCTCGATGAACTGATCCTCCGCGCGGTCGGGCCAGTTCTTCACAAGAAGCGCCTCGGGCGCGACAAGGAGCCAGGAGTCCTCGTACTCTCGCCGTTCGTCACGGGCCGCCCCCGCCACGTACATACGCCCGTTTGCCGTCGTGTCCACGATGTACCAACGATCGTTGATGCGAACGGCATTCCAGGAGTGATTGCCGATCTCCCCGTCGTACCCCGCATACGTCCGTGTGAGTCCGGTCACGGGGCGCGACTCGATCCCCGCTGCATTGGCAAGCATGTCGAAGAGCGCGGTGAACCCCCGGTGGGTTGTTCGGGCGCCGCTTTCGTACCTGAGAAACTCGAGCGGATCACGACTGCCCTCGTGCCCGGCGCGTCCCTGTAAGAGATAGGTGTCGTAAGCAACCGTGTAGGTCATCCAATCGTGCAGTCGCTTCACGAGGTGATACTCGTCCCGCGCCGGCCCGGCAGCTCCCCCGTCGTCCCGGAGGAACGCCGCGAGCTCTTCGATACCCCGCTCGGGATCAGAGCTCACCATCCGGGACAGCTGCTCTGGAACGTTAGTAATCACCTCGTCAATCTCGCCCGTCCGATACGAGGCCGAGATCTCATCGACCTCCCCCCTGAACGGGAACGGAATGCCCGCGATCTGCTCAGTTGGAAACTCCGGCCCCACCTCGGAGGCCTCTATGTTCAGCGCGCCGAACCCGATTACCACCAGGCCGACGAGAAAACGCCGCAAAAACGCCATGCTCCAGAGTATGCGACACAATCTCTATAAGTTCCATAAGTAGGCCGAGCAGGGCGCGCTCGCGGCTCGCGCCACGAGCCGCGCTGTCCGGGGCTGCGGCGCCGGCCCCGGCCGCTACTTCATGCGCGGCCGGGCGCCTCCGGTCCTCCGCGACGCTACGCGTCGCTTCGGACGCCGGCCTCACGGCCGGCCCCCTCCCATCGCTCGCGCAGACTTGACCCCTCGCCACATAAGCGTTATTTACTTACATGTTTGTAAAAAAAGATGTTTCTGCATGGTGTCACGAACCTTGTTGCTCTTGCTTACAGGAGGAATTGCCATGGCTCATTCGCTTCCGCTGACCCGTGAAGACGTCGCGCAATCCACACGCGCGGTAGACCTTCGCTCATACACAGGCGTCTGGTACGCGGTGGCAACGCTTCGGGCAACCGGATTTCAGCAAGGTTGCCGACAGATGACGCGGGTCGAGTATCAGATTCGCTCCGAAGGCGACGGACTCGTCGTGCGAAATGCGTGCGAGGCGTTCTTCTTCGGAAATGTCGTGCAAGAGATCTCGGCAGTTCCAAAGAGCGCGAACAACCGAATCCTTCTCGTCGGAGCGTACGGCGGACGCCGCGATGGAAACTACGTGGTCTACGAGTTTGCCGACGAGATCGTGCCCGCGCACAATCACCTCGAAGAGCCGGTGTGGAGCACCTCCGGGTACCGGTGGGTCATTGTCGGAGACAGTGATCTCGGCGAGGCGTGGCTCATGGTGCGCGACCCGAGAGAGGGCACGGCCATCATGCGCGAGACTGCCCCACTCCTTCGCCGCATCGGCATCTACGATCAACTGCTCCTCGAACCACAACCCGATGCCGACTACATGATCGACGGAAGCGTGCGCCGAACCCGGTCGGCTCGAGTGAGCGACTATCTCGCGGGCCAGTCGAGAGCTAACTCTCAGTAGCCCACGTCGATCCATCGACCCATCTTGAAGCCGACCGCGCCCAGCTGCCGGCGCTTGACAGCGCGCGCGTACGCTGATTCTCTCAAAGAACCTATGCCAATTGCCGTAGCCTTCGCAATCCTCCTAATCGGTCCCTGGCTCTTTGGTCGCGCTACCGCAGCTGTGAGGCTTCCTTCGATCCTCGGCATGCTGCTCTTTGGCATCCTCTACGGCGCGCTCTCGGGCGGGATCGCCTCGATTGTGCCTGCCCTCCCGAGCGAAATCAGCAACCTCTCAGCATTTCTCAAACGTGCGGCACTCATTGTGATTCTGCTTCGGGCCGGGCTTGGCATACAACGCGCAACGCTCGCACGAGTGGGCGCGAGCGCGGTGCGGATGGCAATTGTCCCCTGCCTGATCGAGACCGCGATCGCGACCGCCGCGTTTGTCCGGCTCTTCGAGTTCGACCTGCTGACGGCGCTCCTCGGTGGGAGCATTCTCGCCGCGGTGTCGCCGGCGGTTGTGGTGCCCTCGATGCTCGAGCTCAAGGAGCGCGGCTACGGCGCGCTCCCTACGCTTATCCTGGCCGGCGCAAGTGTCGATGATGTGGTCGCGATCACTATCTTTACCGCGGCGCTTGGGATCGCTACAGGCGGATCGGTTTCGGTCACGTCGGTCGTGATCTCGTTCCCGATCGCGATTGCAGCCGGCCTCGCCCTTGGGGCGGCTCTCGGGTTTCTCGGAGCGTGGTTCTTCACCCGCACCCTCGAGCAGATTCGTGCCACCGAGAAGGCGTTGCTCCTGGTTGTCGTGAGTCTGCTCATCGTAG
>JBMCTC010000288.1:0-3790 GCA_048624115.1 Spirochaetota bacterium | reverse complement strand
GTACGGTTTAGTGCAGACGGCATCGCCGCAGGCGTTTCTTCGGTACTGATTCAGAGCACGGCCGGATGGGAGTTCGTCGGACTGGGACGATCTCCCGAAGTCGCGCCGCTAACGGTCGCTCTCGGAATCGGGCCATTCGCAGACGTTGGCTTTGCGTGTCTCGTCTCATGCTCGGAACCAAGAGCGACAGAGTGGCTCGGCGCCGGAATCGCGCTAACCGCCGGCTACACCCGTGTGTCTCCTAACATCATAAATGGGGTTGTGGAAGAGCCGCTCCTGGCGATAGGACTCGAACTCCAGACCCGCATCAATATCGCCGCCATCGTGGCGCGATCACGAGACACGGTCAGTCCGCTTGCCGAGAGCGAGTATTTCCTGACCGGAAGTATGATGGGCGTTATAGCTCCGTTGCTCCAGGCAGCGTACCGACCGGAGTTACTCGTCGGACCGCAGTTTCGAGTGCTCCCGAATCTAAACGTCGGAGGCATGGCGCTCTACAGTATGGGCTTCGGAATCGGCTTCCGTTTACACTTTGACATTCGCGACTACACGCGAACGAATGATCGACCGGAACAGTAAGAGCCTACAACTCTTCTTCCGCCCCAAACGTAAGCAGCGTGTCCGACATGCTTTTGTACTGTATGTAGTTCCAGTGGGCTGATCTGACCACCGTGCTAATCCGAACTTCGTCAATTATGGCATCGGGGGCGCGCTGCGGAGTCGCGGTCCAGTTCACGTTTCCAATAACGGAGGGCAGCCCGGCATCGCCCTTTACCGTGCCGCTTCCGCCGTTCAGAAGTACACTGCCACCGGCAAAAGGCACGCCGTTCGTGTACGGACCCCAAGTATGATACGGCCCAAATGGAGGAAGCGTCCCGTTCCAGAGAAACGTGTAGAATCCCCAGGGCGGATCACCCAAGTTGCTCTTCACCATCTCTGTCGCAGTAATGACAATGTTCGTTGCTGAGGCTCCGAACTCGATTTGCATCTTTTCGTCTTGGTCGGTCATGTAGACGTCGAAATTTGGGCGAAAGATAAACCGCCCGGTCGAGGTCCAATCGCGGACGGCAACCCACATCGAGATCGTAATCTCTGTTATGTCATTGGCCGAAAGGGCGGGGATCGCGATGCCCATGTTGTCCGCCGTGAAGTTGGCCGCCCTCCCGAGTTTGCCGGTGGTTGACGAAGGAGCTTGAAATGAAGCCGTACCGTCGCTGAGCGACCCATGGTTCCCGTTTCCCGAACTATCCTTGTAGAACCCAGGTGATGTCTCGGCGAGGTGCCAGACCCCTGCGTAGTTGTTGCTAAAGACATCTGCCGGCGACGGGGTCAACTCATCGCCGCGATAATCGTAGTAGAGATAGATGGTTGTCGAACCGTCTTTTGGAAGGGACGGTACCTTGACCCAGACCAAGGAGTCGCCGTCGGGATCCCACTGCTCGACCTCATGGGCAAGGAGGTTCAGGTCCTTGTCATAAAAGCGAACTGCAGGCTCCGCTGCAAGCGGTCCGGAGGCTATCTTGGTTGCGTCCAAGAAGACCGCGACTGGTACGTCAACGAGATTCTCAGACGGATGACCGCCCGGTGCCGCAGAGTTATCGACCTCGATCGCAACCCGGCGATTGAAGAGGTTGATCTCTTCTTGGTTGCTCAGTTGCTGCAAGCTTGGCCACTGGTAAAATGCCGGTGCGCACGCACCCACGATAAGACCGCACAAGACGATGCCCGCCACAACGACCGCAACCCGCCCCATGTGAAGTTTGCTCTTTGTTCTTGCCACGATACCCGCCCGCTTCAAAGGTACGCCTACCACGAGATGAGAGCAACAGGATCTCGCACGCGCAGCGAGGTTGACCTCGTCCGCCCGCTGCCACGAGCCAACAGAGGAAGGAGCTTCTATGGAGCGGAGACATTTCGAGGTGGTGATCGGATCAGGTCAGGGAGGCTTTCCACTTGCGATGAAGCTTGCCGAGTATGGCGAGGAGACCGCCACAGCCCTACACGATCGTGCGCGATACCCCTCGAACCCAACTGTCCTTTAATCAATGAACAATCTCTTTTCGCAGTTCTCGTCATAGGTGCGAGAACGAATTGACCGTCAGGTTCCCCGCGCGTAAGTTCTGTAAAATGCACGTTGACAACCAGATCGCGCGCGAGGTGATATTGCCGACGGCCCCGAGCAGAGTCTGGCGCGCACTCACGAAGCCGGAACAACTCGGACAGTGGCTCGCCCCGGTCATCAGAATCGAGCCTGTCACGGACGGAGAGTTTTTCTGCGCGTGGCCGAATCACGGCAAGGAGTCTGAGGGCCGCATCGTGAACGTGCAGTCCGGCGTGCGCCTCGAGTTCACGTGGCGACATACGCAACCGGACACGCCCACAACTGTTGTCTTCTCACTCTCGAGGCACATGCGAGGAACCCTCCTCTCGGTTCGTGAGGCGGGATTTGACTCGCTCGCCGCTACCGATCGTGACCGCGCGATAGCCGAGGGCGAGTTGACTTGGGACGAAGCGCTCTGTGAGCTGCGTCGATATCTGCAAGAGGATAGGGAGGATGCTCATGAAACAGAGCGTTAACTACGTCCAACGCTACAGCCTTACCGACCTGTTTGACCGGACCTTCCGAATGATTGGCTCATCGTGGAAAGTCTCGCTATTGGGCGGCTTAGTAGTCATCGGGCCGGCAGCCATCCTGCTGGCGGTCGTAGTCCCGCTGCAGATCAAGAATGTGATCGCAATCTCACTCCAGGCGAGCACATCTGCAGGCGCCGACCTACGCGAGGTGTTTGGGATTCTTCTCTGGACGGGGCTCTCGATGCTGTCGGGAATCGTGTACTCGGTTGCCGCGCTCTGGGCTCGGCTCGCGGTCGTGCATTCTGTTCGAGATGCTGCGACGGCGACCGCCCCGCAGTGGCACAACGCACTTCGCCAAGCGCTTCACGTCTCACTGCTTCGCGTCGTGGGCCAGGCGGTCCTCAAGGCGTTAATCGGCGCGGCCTGCATTGCCATTCCAACGATCCTGTTCGCGCTTGTCGCCTCTGGCGACGGTTGGGTACCGCCGCTTCTCATAGCCGTCATCTACCTCGGCGCCACGGCCGTCTTTACCTGGATCTTCTTCTCGTTTTTCTTCTCCGCCGAGGCGGTGGTCTTTGACGGAGAACGTACCGTAGCCGGGATGGGAAGGAGCTGGCGGCTCGTCGGCGGCAACTGGTGGCGGTTGTTTGGCATTACGATTCTCGTGACGATAATGATTTCGTTTGTGGCGGGACTTATTACCACCCCGATCGTTGGCGCATCATTGGTACCGATCAGCGCGAACATCGTCGATCTAGTACTCAGCGACACCGCGAGCGAGCAAGCCGTGCTGCAGGCGTTCTCGAACACAACCCCACTTTCGATCGCGATTGCCCTCGCCACGATTGTGCAACAGCTTATCTCGCTGATCTTTGTACCAGTCTTCTACGCACTCTTTTACATCGACCTCAAGGTGCGCCACGGCGAGCTCGAGTCGCGAGCGACTGATTCCCCGGGGGCGGGGGAAGCGCCGAGCGAGGAGTCACCCCGTGGCGAGTGATCGACCACAAGGCTCCGCCGGCATGGACGGGATCTGGGAGCAGGAGGGGCGAAACCCTCTTGTCGCTGCGTTCCTGCTTGTCGTGGGCGCGGGAAGCATCTACTTCCTGGTTCAGACGGTCGTGCTGAACGGCACGATAATGATCGACATGGTGCGACCCGGTACAGCCGACGGCGAGCCGATGTCGGTCTACAAGCGCTATCAGTGGCTCATCCT
>JBMCTC010000287.1:0-3812 GCA_048624115.1 Spirochaetota bacterium | reverse complement strand
TACGAGAAATCGCGCGAGGGGATAGTGCTTCTGAGTGCCGGCGTAGTAAAGCGGCGGACTGTAGAGCGAATGAAGCGAGATCGTGTCCGGGCCGTACGACCCCGTGTGCACGCGCACCCCGACATCGGGCTTTGCGCCCGCGGCTACAAGCGCTCGCGCAATCTCGACGTTTCCATTCTGCGAGAGAGCGTGAAGAGGGGTCCAGTTGCTCTCTGCGCCAACGTTCGCGTCTGCCCCGGCGGCAAGCAAAAAGCGAACGGCGTCAAGGTTTCCCTCGCCTGCAACGTAGTGGAGCGGCGATCGGTTTATGTCGCCACACACGTTTATGTCGGATCCGTGTTCGAGCAGGAGCTCGGCCGTGCCAAAATCACCGTCCCACACCGCCACGTGGAGCGGTGACCACAGCCTTCCGTCAAGGAGGTCAGGATCCGCGCCCGCGTTGAGCAAGAGCGAGACCATAGTTCGATTTCCGACAGTAACCGCGACCATGAGCGGGGACCACCCGTCGGAGGTTCGGTCGAGGTCTGCCGACACGCCCTGCTGCAGCAACCAGCCGGCCGCCGGGCCGTTGTCCTCGTAGACAAGCTCGTGCAGCAACGGGCTCTGCTCACGAATCACCGGGTTGATGTTGGCGCCGCGGTCGCGCAAGTACTCCATGATGTGAAGGTGGCCGCTGAGCGCAGCGAGCGCGAAGGCTGTTGTTCCGTCGGGCGCGGAAAAATCGATCTCGGCGCCATTCGCGACAAGTTCCCGACACGCCTCGAGATCTCCGCTTTTGGCCATGATCATCAGGTCGGTGTAGCCGCCTTCACCTCGCTGATTGAGTCGCTCTCGCAGTTGAGAGTCGTACTCGCGCAGCCAAGGCATCTCCTTGATCAGCGAAATCAACTCGACCGTCTCACTCTTCGCGATATCGCTGCTGTCGCTCTTGAGGTACATTCCTTCGAGCCAACAGAGGAACTTCGAGTCATCGTCGTGGATCTCTCGGGCCAGTGCGCGATGAACGCCCGCGTCTGCCTCTCGAAGGTCGTCAAATGAGTGAAAGACCTTTCCGAGAACGCGTAGCGTATCATGGCCTTGCAGCAGCAAGACGAGCTTGTGCACGGCCTTTTGTTCGCTCATCTCTCGCGCGTCGAAGGGATGAGTGATCTCGGTTTGAATCTCGTCCCATACCGCCGTCGCTCCGGTCGCCTCGAGGTAGAGTCGCAGATGGTCCGAGCGTAGGTAGATCGCGCTTGAGGCGGCCGATTCGATGAGATCGCCGATCTGCGAAAGAGCATCGGCAAGATCCGACCCACGGTCGATACTATGTTCGTTCCACTCGCAGTCGACAAAACCGCGGTCGGTATCGAGGGTATACACACACTTGAGTAGCCCCGATTCCGCCTTCCCCTGGTTGTGGGGGTACTCAGCCACGATGTCTTCGATCTCGAGTGCGCGCAACCGATCGCTCCCGCGAATCCAGTCGGCGATGTCGCCGCGATAGAGGTGGCGAATGCCCTGTTCACGATAGGTGAGCATGAGGTCGGCCATCTCGCCCGGGGTAGCCGCAGCGAGAACGCCGTTCGCACTGCGTATGAAGTCAAACGGCGCGAGCTCGCCCGACTCGATCTGCCGGGATCCTCGAGCGGCCACCCGCACCGATTGCCCCGCCATCCATTGCTCGACCTCTATATTGGTCCATCGGTCGGCTGGATTGTGGGCAATGAGCCCTGCGACCGCGTGTCTGATCTCTGCCGGCATATCGGCAGGCACTTCAATGTCTCCCTGGACGATGGCGGTCGGAATCGCCCCAAAAGGAAGATGTGCGCACCACTCTCGCCCAAGCCAGAGCGTAATGATGGTAAGGCCGAGCGCGAAGTAGTCCACCGGCGGGCCGATGATGACACTGTTGTCGGCAGAGTACGTGAGCGTCTCCGGCGCCGCGTATTGAAAGGTGAGATTGCGACTCGTTACCTTGCGTTCGAGCTCGAGGTCGACCATCGAGGCAATCCCAAAATCAGCAACCAGTACGTGGAACTCGTCGTGACGGCGTAGGAACAGGTTCTCCGGCTTGATGTCACGATGGACCAGCCCCTTGCTATGGCAGTGCGCAAGCGCAGAGGACGTTTGCGAGATGACGGCTTTGAGATCGGAGAGCTCACGCAAGGGGGCGCGATCGAGAACCGTGCCGCCCTCGGCGTACGCCATGAGCTCGAAGAAGCTTTCTTTCGAGATACCAAACTCGGCGACGTGAATGATGTGCGGGTGATCAAGCGCCTTGACCGTCTCGACCACCTCCTGCTTGATCTTGATATCTCGCTTGTACCGTTTGAAGATGAGCGGCTGCTGATCCGGGCCTGTCACAAGGTAGATATCCGCCTCACCGGTAAGGCCCTCTGAGATGACTTCCGTTATGAGGTACTCAACATCGTTGAGGTGTACCGTCGTTCCGCTGAGTTTGCTCTCTCGAAAAGACGAGAAGCCTTGAGAGTCCCGCTCAAGACGGCGAGTGCCGTCGTTGGCAGCGATGTGCAGTGGCGCGCTAGAGAGTCGCCGCGTCTGGTCGTCAGCCATAGAGCCCCCCTCAACGAACCTTTGTAGCTTATACGACTACTCGCCGGCGGTAAAGTGAGACGCCGGCCGGACCCACGTCCAACCGGTCCGGGGCTGCCGCTCCTACCGCGTCAGCTTCCGGTGCACGTAGCGATGCGGTCGGTCCGCGGCGCTGCCGTACTTCTTGCGCCGGTACTCTACGTACTCGCTCCACGTGCCGTCGTACCACTCCACTCCATCTTCCTCAAACGCCAAGAGATGCGTACAGGTTCGATCCAGGAACCAGCGATCGTGACTAACGACCATGACGCATCCGGCGTACTCTCCGATTGCCTCCTCGAGCGCGCGAAGCGTGTTTACGTCGAGGTCGTTCGTAGGCTCATCGAGGAGCAGCACGTTCGAGCTCTGCTTTATCATGAGGGCCAGGTGGAGTCGATTCCGCTCGCCGCCGGAGAGCGAGCCGGTTTTCTTCTGCTGATCGGCGCCGCCGAAATTGAACCACGAGCAGTAGGCTCGCGAGTTCACCTCTCGATTCTCGCCAAGCTTGATCAGGTCTTGTCCGTCGGAGAGCTGCTCCCACACCGTCTTCTCCGGGTCTAACGCCTCGCGGCTCTGATCGACGTAGGCGAGCTCCACCGTATCGCCGACGCGCAACGTGCCGCTGTCCGGCTTTTCCTCGCCAACGATCATTCGAAAGAGGGTTGTCTTACCCGCGCCGTTCGGACCGACGATGCCGACTACGGCTCCGGGAGGAACCTTGAACTCGAGGTCCTGAAAGAGCAGCTTCTCGCCAAACGACTTTGTGATGCCGTCGGCCTCGACAACGACATTGCCGAGCCGCGGTCCCGGGGGGATCGATAGCTTGGTTTCTTTGACCCGTTCACGCGAGCCCTCCGAGAGCAGTTGCTCGTACTGGTTTATGCGCGCCTTGCTCTTTGCATGCCTTCCCTTGGGACTCAGGCCGATCCACTCGAGCTCGCGCTGCAACGTCCTCTGCCGCTCGCTCTCGCCCTTCTCTTCTTGAGCGAGTCGCATGCGCTTCTGGTCGAGCCAGCTCGAGTAGTTGCCCTTCCACGGAATGCCTTCGCCACGGTCGAGCTCCAAGATCCAGCCTGCCACATTGTCGAGGAAGTAACGGTCGTGTGTTACCGCGATAATCGTTCCGGCATAGTCGCGAAGATGGCGTTCGAGCCAGGCGACGGTCTCGGCGTCGAGGTGGTTCGTCGGCTCGTCGAGAAGGAGAATCTCGGGTTCTTGCAGCAAGAGGCGGCAGAGCG
>JBMCTC010000286.1:0-3819 GCA_048624115.1 Spirochaetota bacterium | reverse complement strand
GGCAGCACCAACCGTTCGCCGGGGAGTACGATCGGTTACCGGGCGCGCCGCTGACAGGCGAGCAGGGTCGGGGCTGCGCTTTCGTGCGCGGGGGCGTCCGGCTACTTGTTGCTGCATTAATGCGCGCGTCATCTTCTATGATTATCAGCGGTCCCGGCCCGCTGCTTGATGAAAAAGTTATCGCAACCGATCGGGGAGCCAGATCCACCCCTCCCTCCTGATCGCCTCGCGGCTGGTATGGCGCACCGCAGGCTCGCCACGTTGGTGCGGGAGCCCCGAGTCGGTTTTGTCGTGCGTCACCTCAATCTCCGGCCCGATGCATCTGCCCTCGAGATAGAGCCAGCCCGTTACCACGCAGAGCAGCGCATCCATCACGTCTGCATTGGCGAGAGCCGTCTCGAGGATCGCGCCGGGAATCGGTTTCACTTCAGGCAGAGCGGTCGCAAGCCCGCCGAGGATCTCTTGCCTCGTTGCGCGTTGATCGCGGCGTTTGTAGCTTCGGCTCTGAAGGTCTGCCTGCATCAAGAGCGCCGCGGGATACACCTCGAGCGCGACCTCTGCAGGCGGGCGTGCTCGCCGGTAGCCGCCGGCCTGTGTCGCCTGACTACCCTCGCCGCTGCCAACTGCTACCGGGAGCGCGAGACCGAGCTCCTCGCGAAGCTCGCCGAGTACAGAGAGAGCGGTAACGGCCGCGCGCGCGATCCGATCGGCGCCGACTTCGAGCGGCCGCTTGCCGAGGACCCGCCGAACCACGTTGTCGGTCGCGCGGCGAAAGAGGGTGTTCGAATCGACTGGAAGCGGCTGTCCGGCGTGGTGCCCGGAGAGTGCTTGAGCAAGCGTTTCGGGCCAACCGAGCGGTGCGTCGAGTGCGACGGTGAGGTTCTGATGGTACCGCCGCTGTGAGGAATCGGTGTCGGAGCAGAGACCGTGACTCCTGAGTAACGCGTGGCAGTGCTTTGCAATTGACTCGCCTTTTTGGCCCTGCGCTGCGGCAAGCCACTCGAACGAGGAGGTGCCGATGCGTGCAAGCGCAATACCAAATCGTTCCGGCTGCGCTGCGCAGTCAAGACCCAAGATGAAGCCCTCCGACGGCTCGCTCGGTGCGGTCACGCAAGCTCCTGAAAGAGCCCGAGCTCACGGTTTTTCTCGACCTTGTCAGGAAGAAATATCCCGCCGTTCATCGTGATGTAGACTCCGGGCGGGAGTACCTGCACCGCGGCGACGCTGCAGCCGAGATTGAACTCTGCATCACTGCCTGAGAACGCGTAGGGGATCATCGCACCGGTCAGCACGATCGTCTTGTCGAGGGCGTGCGCGGCGATGACCTTGGCAGTCTCGACCATCGTGTCGGTACCATGGGTAATGATGATGTGCCGTTCCTTTGCCTCTGCACAGGCGGATGCGACCTCCTCGCGGACCGAGTCGTCCATCTCGAGGCTATCGATGAGCTCTCTGATTTCGAGCTCCACCGGGACGGTAAGCCGAACCCGCTTTAGAATCTGAGGTAGATGCGTGGTTCGGAAAGTCAGCTCGCCTCGGATCTCGTCGTAGTGTTTGTCAAACGTTCCGCCGGTGATTATCACCCTAATGCTGTGTGCCACGGATGGAGTCTGTCATGTGGTCTACGGCGATGCAAGACTGTTATCTTGGGAACGAAGCGGAGGAGCTGTGTCTCAGAATACCCCATTCACCACCGAAGTGGCGCGCAAGTATCAACTCTACAACGGACTCTTTCTCGGCCTGCCGTTCGAGGGAGTTCGGGACGCCGGTATCATGCTGCCGGTCTTTGCCACCTACTGCAAAGAAAAGCTCGCCGTCGGAAAAAAGCCGTCGGAGATTGTCGCCACGTTTATTGAAGAGCGCCTGCCTACCTTGGGCAAGAAGGAACGGCTCGATTACCTCTTTAGATTTATGCAGCTCGCCGAGCGGCAGATCGTCATGTTCGATGCGCTCGAGGACGCTGCGTTCTCGCGAGTACATCAACTCGACGGGCCTGGCTCGATTGGCGGCCTCTACGAGCGGGTGAAGACGCAAGGCAAGCTCCCCGAGCTCCGCGCCCTGCTCAAGGACTACCGTGTTCGCGTCGTTCTCACAGCGCACCCGACGCAGTTCTATCCGGATGAGGTACTCGGCATTATCACCGATCTCTCCGATGCGCTCGAGCGCGGCGACACGAACGACGTATACGAGCTTCTCATGCAGATGGGTCAGACGCGATTCCGAAACACTGAGAAGCCGACGCCCATAGATGAGGCAACAAGCCTGCTCTGGTACCTCCAAAATGTGTTCTATGAGACGATCCCAACTATCCAACGGGAGCTCACCGATCTCGCGGCGGAAGAGAACAGCGCCCACGCTCTTGCGCCGGTTCTCGAGCTCGGTTTCTGGCCCGGAGGCGACAGGGATGGAAACCCCTACGTCACCGCCGATGTTACCGCACACATAGGTAGCCTCTTGCGCCGTAGTGTGCTCGAGCTCTATCTCGCAGATATTCGCAAGCTTGCGCGTCGGCTCACTTTCCCCGGCGTCGGTGAGTTGTTGCAAGAGATTGCCGATCGAATCCAACGAACGATTTCGCCCTTTGTTGAGCTGCCGATCAGCGTCGAGCAGGACCATGAGTTCTGCGTCGAACCGGATGAGCGACAGTATCGCTCTCCAGAAGAGTTGGCGGCCGATCTCAGGCGCGCTCATGAGTTGCTTATCGAGCACAACAAGGGTCTCTATCGCGAACGACTCGAGTCGTTGATGTACAAGGTCGCGGCGTTTGGCTTTCACTTCGCCTCGCTCGACCTCAGGCAAGACTCGCGCATTCACGCCGCAGTGGTCGGGAACATCCTCGCAAGCCTTGGCAAGCTCGCTGCGGGCACGAGCTACGCCGAGCTCTCGCCGAGTGAGAAAATCGAAACGCTCTACAAGGCCGCTGAGGACCTACCAGCTGCTGAGCAAATCATCGGTGGGATTTCCGAACAGATCGACATCGATACTATTCGGAGTCTTCAGGCCGCCACTCGGATTCAAGAGCGAAACGGCGTACGCGGGATGCATCGCTACATTATCAGCAATACGCAGACTGAGGCGAACGTAGCCGAGGTGTGGTTCCTCGCCGCCTGCGCGGGCATGCCAACCGACAAACTGCCGATAGACATTGTCCCGCTCTTTGAGACCATCGACGACCTGCACGCGGCAACCGGCGTGATGGAGCGACTCTACGATGATGAGCGGTACGCCGAACATCTAACGTCACGGCGCAACAAGCAGACGATTATGCTCGGATTCTCAGATGGAACGAAAGACGGCGGATACGTCACTGCAAACTGGGAGATCTTCAAGGCCAAGCGTAGGCTGACCGCACAGGCCTCACGGCGAGGCCTCTCGGTGACCTTCTTTGACGGGCGTGGCGGTCCCCCTGCGCGTGGCGGAGGCAACACGCACCGATTCTATCGTTCGTTCGGCAAAACCGTTGCAAGCCGCGAGATTCAACTCACCATTCAGGGCCAGACGGTAAGCTCGAAGTACGGAACCCCGGACGCAGCCCGTTATAATCTCGAGCAACTCTTGACCGCGGGCCTTGATACCAACGTCCTCGCCAACGAGCAGCACATCTTGACTGAGGAACAGAACAACCTGCTCGACAGCCTGGCAACCAGGGCCTACGGCGTCTATCAGGATCTCAAGGAACATCCACGCTTCTTGAGTTACCTTCGCGACCGGACACCGCTCACCTTCTACGGCAAGACGAATATCGCGAGCCGCCCAACGCAACGGGGTGGAAGTGACGAGATAAGCCTCTCTACCCTTCGGGCGATTCCCTTCGTTGGC
>JBMCTC010000285.1:0-3821 GCA_048624115.1 Spirochaetota bacterium | reverse complement strand
TCGAGGACTATGCCGCGATGGCGGGCATTGAGCTTGTGGTGATTGACGGTTCGACGGAGCTCCGGCGCTTTCGTCAGGAGCTTCGCTACGCGAAGGCCGCATATGCGTGATAGCGCAGGAAAGAGGGAGGCAGCATGGCAGAGGCAAAAGGCAACGGACTCTATCTCGGCGTAGAGCTCGGCTCGACGCGAATCAAGGCCGCACTTGTAGACGAGGCGTGTAAGCCCGTCGCCGGCGGCTCCTACTCGTGGGAGAACAAGCTCGTCGAAGGGCTGTGGTCGTACGAACTCGAAGAGGCGTGGAAGGGAATGGCGGCTGCGCTGCGCGATCTGGACGCCGGGGAGCGATTGTCGAGCACGCGAGCGATTGGCATTAGCGCGATGATGCACGGCTATTTGGCATTTGACGAGGACGACAATTTGCTCGTTCCGTTTCGCACCTGGCGGAACACCGTGACCGAAGAGGCGTCCAACGAGCTAACCGAACTCTTTCAATTCCCGATTCCCCAACGGTGGAGCGTTGCGCATCTCTACCAGGCAATCTTAAACGGCGAGGAGCATGTGGGGCGTGTGCGCTTTGTTACGACGCTTTCCGGCTACATTCATTGGCAGCTGACCGGAAAGAAGGTGATTGGCGTGGGCGATGCGTCCGGCATGTTTCCGATTGACCCGGTGAGCAAGAAATTTGACGGCCGCTTGATCGGACTCTTTGACAAGCATGCGAACCAGAAGGGATTTCAGCAATCGTTGGCCGACCTGCTTCCCGAACCGCTTGTTGCCGGAGCGGCTGCAGGCACCCTTACCAACGAGGGACGAAAGCTCTTGGGAGACGATGTCGCGCCTGCGGTGGGAACCCCGCTAGCGCCGCCTGAGGGTGATGCGGGGAGTGGCATGATCGCGACCAACAGCATTCGCGAGCGAACGGGAAACGTATCGGCGGGCACCTCCGTCTTCGGGATGATCGTCCTCGAAAAGGAGCTGCCCCGGCTTCATACCGAGATTGACCTCGTCACGACGCCCGACGGGAAGCCCGTGGCGATGGCGCACGCAAACAACTGTAGCTCCGAGGTAGACACCTGGGTGAAGCTCTTCGGTGAGGCGGCCGACCGACTTGGTGCGAAGGTGAGTATCGACGAGCTCTACACGACGCTTTTGGGCACAGCGCTCGAGGGTGACGCCGACGCCGGCGGTATGGTGAGTTACGGTTATCTTTCGGGTGAGCACATTACCGAGGTGTCCGAGGGACGGCCACTTCTCGTGCGACTTCCCGAAGCACGCGTCACACTTGCCAATCTCATGCGCTCTCATTTATATGGTGCCCTCTGCGCGCTTCGCATGGGCATCGACATACTTCTGGCAGACGGCGTTTTGATTGAAGAGGTGCAGGGCCACGGCGGCTTTTTCAAGACCGAGGAAGTCGGACTGAGGATGATGGCAGCGGCGCTCGACCGGCCCGTGCGTACCCTCGAGGGCGCAGGGGAAGGGGGAGCGTGGGGCATGGCCGTGCTCGCACGCTATCTCGACGAGGCATCCGAGGGCACGGAGCTCGCCGATTTCCTGGACGCTCTCTTCGAGGACAAGATGGGTGTGCCGGCAAAGCCGATTCCACGGGACGTTGCAGGCTTTGCCAAGTACTTCGAGCGTTACAAGGCGGCGCTGCCCCTCGAGCAGCAAGCGGCAGCCCTCTTCGCGCGCGAGCGTTAGCACAAACGGACTATCCTGCCTGGACGGCGGTACGAATACCTTGAGGCCATGGCAAACGACGCACAGGCTCCGTCTCCGCAGCAAGAGGAAACCCGAGAGAAACCAAAGGGCTCTTCTGCCGGGCCCTCGTGGTGGTCTTTGAGCGCCGAGGAAACGAGAGAGAAGGTTGGGCTCGAGAACGTCGACCAAGGTTTGAGTAGCAGCAAGGCAGAACAGCTCCTCGAGCGTTACGGCGCCAATGTGATCGAGCGGCAGAAACCGCGCCGTTGGTATCAGATACTCCTCGATCAATTCAAGAGCAGCATTATGGTGATTCTCGCCGTGGCAGCCGTCGCGGCGTTTATCTTCGAAGGCACGGTGGACGGGATTGCCGTGAGTGCGGTGATCGTGGCCAACGCGTTGATCGGGTTCTTTACCGAGTTACGTGCGGTGCGTCGCATGGAGGCGCTTGCCGAGCTTGGCTCGAGCACTGTTGCAGTTCGTCGCGACGGTGAGGTGCAGGAGGTCGAGGCAGACAAGATCGTCCCCGGCGATGTGTTTATCGTGGAAGAGGGCCTCGAGGTTCCCGCCGATGCCCGGCTGCTCGAGACCAATCGCCTCAAGGCAGACGAGAGCACGCTCACTGGTGAGTCCGAGCCTGTTGCAAAGCAGGTCGAGCCGGTAGACGAGGACACCGAGCTCATGGAGCGGTCAAACATGCTCTTTAAGGGCACCTTCGTTTCGCGTGGATCAGGCGAGGCGGTCGTTGTATCTACCGGGCAGGACACACAACTTGGTGAGATCAGTCAGCTTGTCAGCGAAGCAACGGGAGACGAGACGCCGCTCGAAGAACGTCTGAACAAGCTCGGACGACGGCTCGTCTACGTCACGATCGGGATGGCAATCGCGGCGACCATTTCGGGCATTATTACCGGGCGAAATCTCGTTCTCATGATCGAGACCGGCATTGCGCTCGCAGTTGCAGCGATTCCTGAAGGCCTTCCCATTGTCGCAACCATTGCTCTTGCATCGGGCCTTCGAGAGATGGCAAAACGACACGCCCTTGTCAATCGGTTGAGCTCAGTCGAAACCCTCGGTTCGACCACGGTAATCTGCACCGACAAAACCGGGACGCTCACCGAGAATGAGCTGAGCGTGGCTGAGTTTGCGCCTGCCACAGCAGATGCAAGAGAAGGGTCCTCGAGCGACTCGGAGTCCGGAGGAGCATCGGGACGCTACGAAGTGGATAATCTCGACGGCGTTGGCGGCTCCGTTCAAGAGCACATCGACCTCATGCGGAAGCTCGGCGCGCTCTGCACGAACGTGCAGGCCGGCTCGGACACAGGCGACCCGCTCGAGGTCGCACTCGTACGCGACGCAGAGGAGTCGGGACTCGATGTCGAGCAGATGCGCGATCAAGAGCCGGAGGTCGAGGAGATCGCCTTTGACTCTTCTCTGATGGAGATGGCAACGATTCACAAGAAGGATGGCGGACACTACGCGGCCGTCAAGGGTGCACCCGAGCGCGTGCTCGAGCAGTGCAAGAACGCAGATGCCGAACGATGGTCTCGCTTAGCAGACGAGATGTCGGCCGACGGGCTTCGCGTGCTCGCAATTGCGCGTCGCGAACTCTCGTACAGCGAGGGAACGAGTCTTGAGCCGGACGACGTCTACAAAGATCTCGAGTTCCTGGGGCTCATCGGGCTTCGCGATCCGGCACGGCCCGAGATTGCCGACGTTATTGCCGACTGCCAGCGGGCAGGCATAAAAGTTGCGATGGTAACGGGAGACAACTCGCGCACAGCGAACGCGATCGCAGACGAGGTTGGCATCACCACCGAGGACTCGGCTCCGGCATTAAGCGGGAGTGAGATTGATGAGCGAATCGGTGAGGGCCAGAGAGGCGAGAATTTTCGCGTGTTCGCACGCGTGACTCCAAAGCAGAAACTCGAGATCATCGACTGGTATCAGGGGCAGGGCGAGATTGTCGCAATGACCGGTGACGGCGTGAACGACGCTCCGGCCCTGGAGAAGGCGGATATCGGCATCGCGATGGGCGACAGAGGAACTGACGTCGCAGCTGAGTCATCAGACATGGTTCTGACCAACGATGAACTCGGATCCGTAGTTCCTGCTGTT
>JBMCTC010000284.1:0-3900 GCA_048624115.1 Spirochaetota bacterium | reverse complement strand
AACCCGGAAGTGCCCCCCTAATTGCCCTTCCACGAGAGCCACAACCGTCCGCAGCCCAACCCCACCGTCGCGTTTAGGCTCGAAGCCTTCGGGCAACCCGGCGCCGCTGTCCCTGTACGTGAGGCGGAGTTCGCCTGCACTCGACTCGAGCTCTATCGCGAGGCTGCCGGATTGATCTGCTCCAAAAGCGTGCTTCATCGAGTTGGAAACAAGCTCTGCTACAACAAGCCCGACCGGGATCGCTGTATCGAGCAGAAGCGTCGATTCGGCCCCCGAAACTGTGGACACTATCTCGCGCTTCTCCTGATAGATCGACACGAGCGACTCGAGGAGATCGGTCAGATACTCTTTCAGCTGAACGCGAGAGAGATCGTGAGATTGATAGAGCTTTTCATGCACCAGGGCCATCGCTTGAATCCGCGCATTTGTCTCCTGCACGAGATCATGGACCTCTTTTGAGTCGGGAGCCTCCGCAGCCCGCAGTGTCATTATCGCGGCGATTGTTTGCATGTTGTTCTTCGTGCGGTGATAGAGCTCCTGCAGCAGGGTGTTCTTGTTCTCTAGAGATACCCGCAACTCCGAATGACTCGCCGCGAGCCGCACGTACGCTTCATTGAGCGCTTCGACGATATCGGAGAGCTCGTCGGACTTTGGTGGCCGTTTGAGTTCGATGCCGACCGAAGGAACGGCGGGTAAACGAACCCGTGCGATCTGCTTTGCTATGGCCCGCAGATGCCTGACGACGCTCTTCTCGAGGACATACCAGACCAGAAGCGCAACGGCAAATGCTTCGAGCGCGCTGATCACGACCAACCGAGCCACGCGGTTCGCAACGAGCGACCGAATGTGAGCGACGCCGGCCTGCACCTCGAGCCTTCCGATCTGCCGAATCTGGCCCTGGAACTCGACTAGGAGCGGAAATGAACGCTCGACGAAATCGCTTTGAAGCAGACGGCCCTGTGTCGCTACGATTACTTCTCCACCCGGGGGCGTCTCGACAACCTGTGCAAATGAGACATCACGAAGCAGGACGATTCCAGCCAAGAGCAAATCTAATTGCGTCGTGTTAAAGTCAAAGAGACTCTGCGAGACCGCGGGGAGGTACCCTCCCTCGATCGACTCCAAGGCCGCCTCGAGTTCCGCGTAGCGGGCATGATAATCCTGCGTTACCTCGATGGCAGCAAACACGATGGTAATCAGTAACCCGAGAAAAACGACATATAGGAAAAGTCGACCGCCAAGCGAGGTTCGTTCCACGCTGTACTCCTCAGACTCGGGACTGTCGTCGACGGTGCCCACGGCTACATCTCCCACTACTCTCGTATCGCAGCGTGCAACGCTTCAGGATCGAACTGATACGCACTTGGGTGCGGAGTGAGAGCCCGCGAGAACTCGCCGAAGTCTATTCGAGCGTGCTCTCGATACAGATCGAGAAAACCCTGCGCATTCTCCTCCGTGGCCGTATAAACCGGAAAGGTGATCTCCGTACCCAGATCCGGCGCGAAGTCAAAACCTCGGACATAGTCGGTAAGGTAGATCAGGATCTGAGCGTAGCCAAAAAGCGTGCTTGCCGTCGTGGCGGTGAGCCGCCCGGAACGCACGCTCTCGAGGCCTCGCTCGGAAAGATCGAGGCCGCCTGTGAGCAGCTCGTCACCAGGCGTGAAACCTGTATCTTCAATCGCCCGTGCTGCTTCAATCGCCAGTTGATCACTCGCCGCCCAGATAATGCGCACCTCGGGATATCGTCGCATAAGGCCGGAGGAAATCGCGTACCCCTCTTCTTCGGTCCAGTACGTCGGAACAACTTGCAGGAGCCTCGCATTCGCATTCGCGTCCACTGCCGAGCGTAGCCCTTCTGCTCGCTCCCATGATCCGTACCAGGACGAATCGCCACCAAGGCCACCGATCGAGATCGTTCCATCGGCGGCACCGAGTCCCAACTGCTCTGCTCTCTGAATCAAAACACGAGCAAGCTGCTCCCCTTTCGCAAATTCGTCCTCTGAGAAGAGACCGATCCAGGAGTCAAAAACGTCGCGCGGCCGGGAACCAAGCAGTTCGAGCTCAGTAGCGAAAAGAGGCCCTTGAATCATTACGGGAATCCCACGCTGCTCGGCAATCTGTAACAGAGGGACCGTCTGACCAAATGCGACCGAAATTATCGCACCATCCACATCCTCTACCTGCCGTAGGATCCGAACGCCTTCATCCTGCTTCGCAAAGCGATCACGGACATCAAAGTCGTACATCAACAGTTCTACGTTGAGGTCCTCGGCGGCCGCCTCGAGAATCTCGTGTACCTGCGGCCAGTACGTGTTTCCTTCGGTTGTCGGCGTAAGAACGACGATGCGAAGACGCTCGTCGGAGGCAGAGGCACTTGCCGCGACAACCAACAGGAGCAGAACGGATAGTGTCAGTCGTCTAGCTTTTCGCATGTGGCTTCTCTCGCTATGCCGGCCGACGCGGCCTGCATACCAAAAGCAGATGCCCAAGGCTCGAGCACATCTTGCGTTAGACTATCACAATCGGCCGGAGACAACCAGCGTAGGCCACTTGGTCTATCTCGCGATCACCGGTTCCGTGCGATCATGGATTCTATGCACCCACGAACAATAAAGCCCGGTATCACGCTGATCTCGTCGGTTCACTGGGAGCGAAGACTCTTTGACTCGCTTATTCCCCTGCCGGATGGGACGAGTTACAACGCGTATCTGGTGGAGGGCTCTGAAGCAACAGCTCTGATCGACGCCACCGATCCGGCGCTCAAGGAGGAGTTGCTTGGCGAGCTCAATAGTGTACGGAACATCGACTATGTGGTGTCGCAGCACTCGGAGCAGGATCACTCGGGCGTTATTCCCGATGTCCTAAGACGCTTCCCGAGAGCAAAGCTCGTCTGCAGCGCGAAGGGCGAGGATCTCATGAAGTCGCTCTTGAACGTGCCGGAAGACCGAATTCAAGTGGTCCAAGATGGAGACACGCTCTCGCTGGGAGACAAGACACTCTGCTTCTACTACACCCCGTGGGTGCACTGGCCTGAGACCATGGTCACGCACGTACCCGAATCGGGGGTACTCTTCTCGTGCGACTTCTTTGGTTCCCATCTGGCAACGACCGACCTCTACGTGACAGATGAGGAACGAGTCTATGAGGCGGCAAAGCGCTACTACGCCGAGATAATGATGCCGTTCCGACGGGTCATTCAGAAGAACCTCGAGAAAATCGGGCAGCTCGAGTTTGACGTCATTGCGCCGAGTCACGGACCCGTCTACAACAAGCCGGAGTTTATCATCGATGCCTACCACGACTGGGTTGCCCCAGAAATGAAGAACGAGGTCGTGCTCCCCTATGTCAGCATGCACGGCAGCACCCGTGAGATGGTCGTGCATCTCACGGATTCGCTCGCGAAGCGGGGAGTTACCGTTCACGCCTTTGACCTCGCGGTAACCGATATCGGTAAACTCGCCATCGCGCTGGTAGATGCCGCAACGCTCATCGTCGGCACTCCGACCGTCCACGTGGGTCCTCACCCCGCGGTCTACTACGCGGCGCACCTAGCCAACCTGCTTCGGCCAAAGCTGCGGCACGCGGCAATCGTCGGCTCGTACGGCTGGAACAGCAAGGCGGTCGAGCAGATCTCCGCGCTCATCCCCTCAACGTCGAAGTCTTGGGTGCGTTTATGCACAAGGGCCGTCCGACCGAGGAGACCTTCGCAGAACTCGATGAGCTCGCTGAAACCGTAGCGAACGCCCACCGCAAGGAGGAGCTGGTAGCGGTGTAGGGCGAAAGTTCTACGCGCGGCCCACCGACTGGTGGGCCGCGTCGTTCACCGCTCGCGATACGGACAAGCGGGTGTAGAATGCGTGTGGAGTGTCACACACCTTGGGGAAGTGAAGCAAATCAACG
>JBMCTC010000283.1:0-3909 GCA_048624115.1 Spirochaetota bacterium | reverse complement strand
GCATGCGGCCTCAGAACCTCGACGAGTTTGCAGGTCAGGAGCACATCCTCGGCCCCGGGCGCTTGCTTCGGCGGGCGATCCAGGCAGATCTCCTCGCCTCGATAATCCTCTACGGCCCCCCGGGAACCGGCAAAACAACCCTCGCTCGAGTGATCGCCAACACCACCAAGAGCCGCTTCGTCACGCTAAACGCCGTCCTCTCAGGCGTCAAAGAAGTTCGCGCCGCCATAGACGAGGCCAAGCAAAACCGCGAGCTCTACAGCCGAAAAACGATTCTCTTCGTAGACGAGGTGCACCGCTGGAACAAGGCGCAACAAGACGCGCTTTTGCCGTGGGTAGAGAACGGCACCGTCGTCCTGATTGGCGCGACCACCCAGAACCCCTTCTTCGAGGTGAACAAAGCGCTCGTCTCACGAAGTAGAATATTCCAGCTCAAGCCCCTCACTCACGAAGACATGCGCGCCATCGCCACTCGCGCACTCACCGATCCGGTCAGGGGCTACGGGCGCTACGAAGTACAGATCGACCCTGACGCGCTCGATCATCTCATTCAGGTTGCAGACGGCGATGCACGCGGACTTCTCGGAGCACTTCAGCTCGCCGTAGAGACCACGCCTGAGCGCTTCCCTCCCCCGCCCGAGACTACGATTCACATCGACCGCGCCATTGCAGAGGAGAGCATCCAGCAGCGCGCGGTCCTCTACGACAAAGAGGGTGACTATCACTACGACGCGATCAGCGCCTTTATCAAGAGTATCCGCGGCTCCGACCCCGATGCGGCGCTCTACTGGATGGCACGGATGATCTACAGCGGCGAAGATCCGCACTTCATCTTTCGTCGTATGCTCATCTCGGCAAGCGAAGATATCGGCCTGGCAGATCCTAACGCGCTCCCTCAGGTCCAGGCTGCAGCCGCCGCCTTCGATCGCGTCGGACTTCCCGAAGGTAACTTCTTCCTAGCTCAATCCGCACTGTACCTGGCGACCACGAAGAAATCTAACACCACCCTGGGCTTCTTTGACGCACTTGACGCGGTAGCGAGCGAACCCCAGGGTGAGGTACCCAATCACCTTCGCGACGCAAGCCGAGACGCTGAAGGCCTCGGCCACGGCAAGGGCTACCTCTACCCGCACGCCTACCGCGACCATTGGGTAGCCCAGGCATACCTGCCGGAAAAACTCCGCGGCCGTCTCTTCTACACGCCCTCTCACCAAGGCTACGAAGCGACAATCGCCGACGAGGTCGAGCGTCGTCGCGAGCTCACCCTCGACATGCTCCTCGAAGATGGCTCCTCGGAGGTGCTAACCTACAGCGCCGATACAGATCGAGAGCTCGAGCGTTGGATCGCTCGCGCCGAAGGCGAACGCCGCGCCGCCCTCCTCTCTCTCAAAGACACCCTCCTCGCCCACGCCCGACTCCAGCGTCACGAGACCGCACTCCTCGCAGGCCCGGCAAGCTCACTCCTCCTCTTTGACGCCTGCCGCGCCGCCCCCGAAGGCCGCGTCATCGCCGCAATCGCAGACCCCCGCCGGCTCGAAACCCTTCTCGGCTACGCAGAAAGCCTCTCCGAACTCGCGCAACCACTGCTCCTCCCCAACCTCACCCTTCCGGGCGAGGAACCCGCTAACTTCAACCTAGTGCTCCTCGCGGAAGGTTTCTTGGAGTTTCGACGCAAGGTCGACTCTTCCACGCCCGACGAATCAAACCGCCCCGCCCCTGCATCATCTCCGGGCGCGAGCTCGCCCCCCGACCTTGCTGCGACACTCGCATCCCGATGTGCGGCGAATGGACGTCTCGTTGCGTTCCAACGCGTACCGCGTGAGGGTCAACGATTGAGCGAGCTTCTCTCCCTTCCCCCGGATTTTACCCGAGCCCTCGCGGCGGCCGAACACTCGCTTTACGAGGACACAACTGATTCGCTCGTGAACTGGGGAAGTGATGAGTACGTGCAGTGGCTCGCCGATGCGGGCTGGCTCGAAATCTCGGTGGAGCGCCATGAGGTAACCGAGAAGCGGATGGTCACCGCCTCTCTCGTGGATCGCTGGTTTGACCCGGGCCGTGCCAGCGGGCTCGGCGCACGACTGGAAGCAGTCACGGATCCGACCGTGCGCGGACAAATCGCGAATGCCGTCGCTCAGGCGCTCGCCGGGCGGGCGTGGCCTTGGCGGAGCCTCTACCTCATCGTGTCCGCTCGTCCGCCCCGTAGTGTGTAGTGGCGAAGGGAGCCGCCTCGAGAATTTCCCGCGATGAGGGATACGCACCGCTGAAGATCGGCGCACTCAAGCTTCCGTCTCCCAACACAAGCGAGAAAAACCTCCGCATCACTCGCTCAACCGCCTCCGGCGGCACGTCGGAACTCCCGACAAGGAGGGTTGCAGGCTCTACAATCCGATGGCGATAGGTCAGCGCCGCGACCGGCACCGAGGCCTTCGGGAGCGCAAGCTCAAGTCCGCCCGCAGGGCCAACCGCATGTGCAGCCGCGCCGTCGCCAATCGTGATAGACGCAAAGCCGAGGTCGGGGGTCTCGGCGTGCGCCCCGATAAGGAGCACCACCCTCGTCGAGTCAATCTTCCCGGCCACTGCCAGGTCAAGCTCGTCTTTCGTCAGTTGCTCGATCGCAGCCACGATCTGCTCAGGCGCAGCTTCCCCGGGCAGTCGTGCGACAAACCATCCGGCAGAGGCTGCGTCAAGAGCGAGGTGCAGGTAATCACCCGGAAGACCCTCGCGGCCCGGCAGAATCAACAGCAACGGAAGCGTCCCCGGCGCGACCGGCGCGCGGACGTAGGCCGGTGTGGGAATGAGCGCAAGGTGTGAAGCAAGGATCCGCGGATAACCGGGCAACCGATAGTCGGAGACCTCGGCCTCGCTCCAATAGGGGCTCACGAGCGGGGTTCGCATCGCCGCGGGGTAGTAGACCCGCACCCCGCGCGAAGCGGTTTGCGGGTACAACACCGCAGTACCCACAGGCAACGGGCCGGACGGATCGCCTACATAAAAGAGAGGCGCGACGACCGGGAGCGCGAGCCCGGGCAGAACCAGCACCACGATGATGCCCACACGAACCGCGATCCCGAGCCGGCGCACCGCGCGCTCTCGCGGAATCGCGAGCCAAAACGAAAACGAAAGCAAGAGAAGGTAGGCGGGCACGAGTTGCCATCGACCCTGCTCGAGAAGCAGATGAGCCAAAACGAGGAGCATCCAGGCCGCTCCGAGCCACACCAAGCCACGTGGACGTTTTTTCAGAAAGAGCAGTCCGCACGAGACAAGGAGCGCGCCGATGATTGCGAGTTCGAGATAGCGGAATCCAAATTGGCCAAAGAAGATCACAACACTAGTATAGCAGGATGCGCGGGGTCTGCCGCTTCCCTTTTGTCCAATCTCTGTGCACGGCAGGCTGAAAGCTCTCGATCATCCTATTGCCGCGTAGCCACCGACATCGGTATACTACTGTGCACATTCGTGGTGGATGTAGTTCAATCGGTAGAGCACCAGATTGTGGTTCTGGTTGTTGCGGGTTCAAGTCCCGTCATCCACCCTTTTCGTGTCTTGCAGCGCGCGGGAGTTGACCTTTACTAGTCGCTTGCGTATCGTTCAGGATGCTGTCGGCGTAGGTCGGCAATTTGCGCCCGTAGCTCAGCTGGATAGAGCGTCGGACTTCGAATCCGCAGGTCGCAGGTTCGAATCCTGCCGGGCGTACAAATAGGGGCCGTTAGCTCAGCTGGCAGAGCAGCAGACTCTTAATCTGCGGGTCGAAGGTTCGATCCCTTCACGGCTCATTCGAGGGGCAAACCACAAGCCCGTCTATCGCGAGAGTGGCGGAATTGGTAGACGCGCTAGATTTAGGATCTAGTGCCTTCGGGCGTAAGGGTTCAAGTCCCTTCTCTCGCACATTGTGCGAGCATATACTCT
>JBMCTC010000282.1:0-3930 GCA_048624115.1 Spirochaetota bacterium | reverse complement strand
TGAGTGACTCTACATTCCAGAAGTGCATTCGCTACTCCCCTTTCGCCTCGGCAACGCGCGTTTGCGCCACTCTAGCCCAACTCCTGTTGTCTCAAATGGAGGCTTTCACGTCGCATAACTTTCTAGCACAGCCACAGATGGCCGTCAAGACAGCTCGCGTACTCGGTGAAAAGGCAGGGACTTCCCCACGTAACTACATGGTGCGGTTATTGGACCTACAGCACGAAGGATCGGCGCAACGGAATTCCGTTCAACGCGATAAGGGGGTAGCGGAGCAGCGGCAGCGCCGTGCAGGGCGGAGGTGACGGAGCCCGATAGGCACGGCGCGGTCCGGCGCAGCCGGAGCCGCTGCGGAGCGAGGGGGAGCCGAGGGGGTTGTGACCGCGGGAATGACATCGCGTGCGGGAGGTTCTGGGCGACTCCCCCCTCAAGGATCCTGGGGTCCGTTAGCTTGGCCCGCTACTCGGCGGAGTCGGCTACAGCCCGTAGCCTGCGAGTAACTCCCTGCTCGCGCCGCCGGCGCGTGCGATTTCGGCGTAGAGTTTGCCGCTATCGCGGAGCGTTCGCTCCTGGGTATCGTAGTTGACCTCGTAGAGACCGAATCGCGCGGACAACCCCTCGACCCACTCGAAATTGTCCATGAGACTCCAGTGGAAGTAGCCCTCGACGTTGACGCCGGCTTCGATCGCTCTCGCAACCGCCTCGAGATGGTTCACCAGATACCGCGGCCGGATCGCGTCCCGTGCGTCGCAGGTGCCGTTCTCGGTTATCAGGATCGGGAGCCCGTATCGTTCCCAGTAGCGATGCATGAGGCGCGAGAGGCCCTCCGGGTAGAGCTCCCAGCCGAGCTCGTTTGTCTCGGCCCCCGGCGCCAGTTCCTGCGTGCCAAAGAGCGATCCAGGCGAGAGGGCAAACCGGATCATGTCACGGGTGTAGTAGTTGATGCCAAAGAAGTCGCTCAAGAGCCCGTGACTCCCACGCGCCGCGCTCAAATCCACCTTGCCCAGAGGCCAGATTGACTCGCCATCGGTCATTGCACGGACGAACATCTCTTGCGTTACACGCTCGTAGAGGTTCGCGGCAAACCGGTGGTGCGGCTTGTTTGCCACCGGATCGTAGATGCGAAGGTGGTGAGCGACTCCGACTCGCGGCTCGACGTTCCACGCCTCGCGCTGAACACGGTGAATGGTCTCGTAGCCGCGGGCGTGCGCCTCTGCCATGACCCGTGCGCCACGAAGCACCTTCGCGACGCTCTTGCAGCCCGGCGGCCACACGCCAAAGGCGTATCCCATGATCAAAAAAACGTTCGGCTCGTTGATGGTGATCCAGTCGCTCACGAGGTCGCCGAGCGCGCGCACGACCCGCTCGGCATAGCGCTCGAAGCGGCCGACGGCCCGACGATCGAGCCAGCCACCTGAGTCTTCAAACCAGAGCGGATTGGAGAAGTGGTGAAGCGTAACGAGCGGCCTGATGCCTTGCTCGACAAGAAGTCGTAACTCATTGCGATAGTGGGCAAGAGCCTCTTCGCTCCACCGGCCCTCTTCGGGCTCGATTCGCGACCACTCGAGGCTCATTCGGTAGGCGTTGTTGCCAAGCTCTGCAATGAGCGAGACATCCTGCTCGATCCGATTCCAGTGATCATCGGCAATAGAGCAGTCGCTGCCGTCCGTCACGTGGCCCGCTTTGCACCAGCGATACCAGCTGTTGTTCTCGTCTCCCCCCTCGATTTGAAGTGAGGCGGTCGCAGTACCAAACAAGAAGCCTCGAGGCAGGGTGAACTCCGATGTGTTACCGTTCTTCTCTTCCATCTCTCTCGATAATAGCGACAACTCGCTCCTCTCGGTAACCGAGCAAGAGCAGTGCGCCTGCAATTGCGACGAAACCAGCCGCGATGCCCGTGAGCCTGACGCCGAGATTCTGCTCTGCCGTTCTTCCGAGAAGGAGGAGCGACGGGAAGATGAGATTGGCCGCGGCAATGCCAAGCTTCATGACGAGGCCTCGGCTCCCAAAAAAGACCGCCGCCTTGTGGTTACCAGTCGCCGATGCGTCGGCGTCGGCAATGTCGGCGATGATCGCATTGGGCAGGATCCCGAAAATCGAGATGGGAACAGCGGCGATAATGACGAGCAGATACGCCTGCACCGTCGGCGAGCCGGGGAGGATTCCGAGTAGTGAGACGAACGCGAAGACCACGGCAAAGACCACAAAGGCAACGATCAAAAGGCGCTTTCGACCGATGCGTCGGGCGACTACGTTTACCGGCACGTAGAATGCAAAACTCAAGATGAACATCACCACGAGCAAGGTCGAGGTTGTTCCCTCGGGGAGCCGCAACAATGTGATCACGTAGAAGCCGATACCCGTTTGAATGAAGGTGAGCGCCAGCCAGTACATAAAGTCGGAGAGGACAAAGAAGCGGAAGTCACTGTTGGCAAGCGCGGCTCGAAACGCCTGAAAAGGCTTCTCGTTGGTGGAGCCCGAGAGTGCGTACTGCGGCTCGTTTATGAAGATGACAGGCAGGTACATCGCCACAGCGGAGATGATGCCGAAGATTACGAGAACAGCCTGGAACGCCCCAACCGGCCCGAAGAGCGGCTCAAAGAGCGGACGAAGCGTGTAGGCGAGATTGCCGACGACCGCGCCAAGCGCCCAGGTGATCGAGACCATCGTGCTAATGTTGAGCCGTTCGCGACTGTCGTGCCCGTACTCGCTGATGAGTGCGGTATAGGGCACCACGTACGCAGTCATCGCCAGATAGAAGAGCGCGAGCATCCCGCCGAGCCAGAGGGCATTCCAGTTACTCACCGAAGCCACCGGCGGCACGAAGACGAGCACCGAGAGGACGGCGAAGGGTAGCCCGGCGATTGCCATAAAGATCTTGCGCTTGCCGATCTTCGCGTGCGCGCGATCGGAGGCGTTGGCAAGGATCGGATCGGTAATGCCGTCAAAGATGCGGAACACCGAGTTCAAGAGCCCAACGATCGTGAATACCCCCAGAACGGCTCCATAGTAAACAAACGGCGGGAATATCAGCGACTCCTCGGTACCAGGAGCCGCATAGAAGTAGTTCACGAGATTTGAGACACCAAACGAGGCCAGTGACCACCCAAACTGGCCCACGGCGTAAATAACCTTCTTGCCCGGCGGCAATCGTTCCGGTTGCATGTTTCAATATATCATGAATCTCTGCTACCGAGGATCTGCCGGTTGACGCTGAGCGGACACTCGGTTATTATAGTCCAATCGGTCTAAAAAGGAGATGCAAAATGGTCGAGCAATACACAGGGCAGCCTCAACCGAGAGGCGGCATGGCTGGCGCACTTGATCGGCTTACGGGCCCGGGGGCGCACTCGGCGGAGTTGTGGCTTCAGTTCGTAGCTGCAACACTCGGCGCGCTTGGTGCCGCGTGGTGGTATTACGCTGCCACCGAAGGCTCAATTTGGCTGGCGCTCCTTGCGGGGTTCCTCGGTTTTGACATTGCTGGAGGGGTTGTGACAAACGCGACGTCTACGGCCAAACGGTGGTTTCATCGTCCGGGACGCGGGTTCTCGCATCACTTCGCGTTTCAGTTGGTGCACCTCGTCCACATCGCCCTGCTCGCCTTTGTGTTTGACCTGGGCAATTGGCGCTTCTTTGCGCTGGTTGCGGGAACGCTCGTGATCGGGTCGTTGCTCACTCTCGCTTCGCCCCTCTTCCTCAAACGCCCGGTCGCAATGACCGCCTACGGGGTGGCGATCGTGACTCTACCACTACTCGTCTCGGCACCGATTGGCGTGGAGTGGTTTCTGCCGCTCTTCTTCTTGAAGCTCTTTGTGGCACATCTGGTGCCCGAAGAGTCGTATCAACCTGGGGATGAACTTCCATGAGTCGCACCGAAGCCCGCGGGAGCCTAACCGTCGCGCTATGGATTACCGCACAGGCCGCAACCGT
>JBMCTC010000281.1:0-3940 GCA_048624115.1 Spirochaetota bacterium | reverse complement strand
ATCTACAACTGGACCTACTACATCCCCGACGAGGTGATCGAAGCCTTCGAAGAGGAGTTTGAGGTCGACGTGGTCTACGACGTGTTCGCGTCCAACGAGGAGATGTTCGCCAAACTCCGCGCCGGCGGAACGGGTTACGACATCGCCTTTCCGAGCGGAGACTACGTCTCCATCATGGCGAATCAGGAAATGCTGCAAGAGATCGATATCAGTCGGCTCGAAAACTGGGGCAATCTCGACCCGGCCGTTCTCGCCAAGATCGACTTCGATGAGGGCAACCGCTACAGCGTGCCCTACATGATGGGCGCGGCCGGCGTCGCCGTGAACACCGAGCAGGTCAGCGATTACGAGCGCGGATGGTCGATTTTCTCTCGTGAGGATCTGCAGGGCCGTATGACGATGCTTGACGATATGCGCGAAGTCTTTGGCGGCGCGCTCGCCTATCTCGGCTATTCGGTGAACACGATCGATCAAGACGAGATCGATGAGGCGCGTGAGCTGGTGCGCACGTGGTCTGAGAATCTCCTTCGCTTCGACGCCGAGGCGTTTGGCAAGGCGTTCGCAAACGGCGAAGTATGGGTTGTACACGGCTACCAGGAAAACGTCTTCCTCGAGCTCGACGAGAACGACTGGGAGAAGGTCGATTTCTTCATTCCCGCCGAGGGCGGCGCAATGTACATGGACAGTATGGTGCTGCTGAAGGAAGCGAAGAACGTCGAGACCGCCTACGAGTTCATGGACTACATCTTGCGCGCCGACGTAATGGCGGAGATCGCCGACTATCTCGGCCTTCCCTCGATCAACGTTCCGTCGCGCGCCCTGATGGAGACAACTCCCCGCTACGAGATCGCCGACCTTGCCAACGCAACATTCAAGAACGACCTCGGTCTCGAGCTCGACCGATACAACGAGGCGTGGCAGGCTATTCGCGTCGGTCGATAGGCTGGTGCAGACTCTTTCCGTCAAATCTTGACAAAAGCCGGCGCCGTTGCATAGGTAGAGTGATGTCTGGATCACTCACAGCTGCGTCGGATCTTCGCCGCTCGATGACCGTAAGCGTCGCGAGCGGCGCTGCCGGTACGCTCTGGATGATCGCCTGCGCGCCGCAGGCGATCTTCAACGTTTTTGTTCGAAACAACCTCGGCGCAACATCGGCCCAACTCGGTCTCTTGGTGGGCATTCTCTCGTTCGCCTCGATTCTGCAACTCCCGTCGATCCTGATCTACAAGAAGCTTCCTCGCCGAAAACCGTTTTGGATCGTAACGAGCGTGATCCATCGGCTGAACGGGCCCGTCCTTGCGGCGGTTGCCTACTCGGTCGCGCTCGGCGGCAGCAAAGAACGCGGTATCGCGATCGTGTTCGCCGCGATGATCGCAAGCTGGGTCATTACCAATCTGAGTTCCTCGGGATGGTGGAACTGGATGGCCGATCTCGTGCCAATCGAGGTCAGAGCCCGATTCTTTGGGCGACGTTCTGCTGTCGCACAGATCGTGAACATCATTGCGTTCTTCCTGACGGCGGTCTTTTTGGACACGGCGGTGGGCGACGACCGCTTCTTTGTCTACGCGATAGTCTTTATGGTGGCCGGCATCGGCGGCGTGGTAGATATCCTCTTGCACGTGCTCATTCCCGAACCGCGGGAGAGCGCACCCCCAGGCGCAGATCCCGCCGCGTTACGACACGAGATCGATTCTGTGGCGGGGGTTAACTCTGCTGCCGCGCTCCCGGCTCGAAGCGGCCGCGGCCTCGCCTGGTTCTTCGAACCGGTGCGAGATCGTAACTTCCTTCGCTTCAGCGTAACCACCGGCATCGTCCTCTTCTCTATTAACGTATCTGCCCCCTTTTTCGCGCCCTACGTTACCTCTCCCGATGCCGTTGGCGCGCCGAACACCTGGCTTGGCATCATGTTCGTGATATCACAGACGACCTGGGTCGCGGTTGCCTCTGGTTGGGGCACCATCATGGACCGCTTTGGCAGAAAACCGGTGGTCATGATCGGCCTGCTCTTTACCGTGAGCTGGATCGGGTACCTCGTCGTCTCGCCCACCAACTACGTTGTCGTGCTTCCGATGATCGCGATGATCGGAGGAGTCCTCGCGCCGGCGTTTTGGGACGGAATCAACCAACTCATGCTGAGTCTGACCAGATCGGAGAACCGACTCACCTACATCGCCTGGTATTGGACGATCATCGGCGTTGTCTCCGCCGGCGGGTCGATCGTCGGGGGGCTGCTCGACGACTTCTTCTCCGACCGATCGCTTGCGCTCGGGCCGGTGACGCTAAACGGGTTTCAGGTTGTCGTTCTGACCTCGCTCGTCTTAGTCGGGGTGAGCCTGCTCATTCTGTCTCGGATCGACGAGGGCCCGGTCAAGCCTGTTAGCTTTGTCTTTTCGAGGGTCGCTACCCCCGGCATCTTCCGTACCTTTATGAACATCGGAGTGCTCGCGCGAACCGACAGCTCGGTGCGGGTCGCGCGGACGCTGAGATCGATCGATTCACTGAGCGACGATATTGCCGTCGAGCAGGTCATCGAACGCGTGAACGACCCCGACCCTGAGGTGCGGGAAGAGGCGGTTCGTGCTCTCGGGAGGCTCCGTTCGCGCGAAGCCGTAGATGCCCTGATTGACTTGCTCTCCGATCGTACGACGAGCAATCGGGTGCAGGCAGCTCGCGCGCTCGGCCGGATCGGCGACGAGCGCGCGGTAGAGGCGTTGGTAGAGGCGATGCAGGGCGCCTCGGATGAGTTGCGCGAGGCGTGCGCGGCGGCTATCGGGGAGATCGGCGGGGACGCCTCGGTTCGGTTTCTCTCGGAACTGCTCAGGCGCGACGTTTCCGACTCGGTCGCGGCAAGCGGCGCCGAGGCGTTGTCGCGCCACGGGGCGTTTGAAGCCGCATGGGAGATCGTGCCGCGGCTTCATCGAACGCGCAACCCCGTTCTTCGCACGCAGCTTGCAATCGCGCTCGCTAACGTCTTGGGCAGACCCGGAGAGTTCTACCGCTACGTGACGGGAAGCGAAGAGCAGCAGCGTACGCGCCGTCGCAAGCTGCTCCAGGAGGCCGAGCGTTCCGCGACCTCGACCCTCGGATTCCCGCTTCCGCCGATTTCTGTCGAGGCGCTCGAGGGCAACGGCGCATACGAGGCACTGCAGGCGCTCCACGGGCTCTCGCGCCAGGCGAGCGAACAAGAGGAGCGAATCGCGGCGAGCTCTCGACTCCAACTGTGGAGCTGGTTTCTCGCCCGAGCGGTGGAACTCGAACGCAGCGACCACCAAAGCGATCGCGCAGCCGTGACGGTTGAGCTTTTGGTCGCTCTCTATTTCGTTCGTTCGGCCGGGTAGACGGGTAGGGACCTACGCCCTCGGCGACCGCTTTGCCAGTTCCGAGGGCATGGTACAGTCGGTCAAGGCGGACATGTGTGGGACGCGCTGTGGCAGCCGTCTCGGTTTGACGTCAATCCCTTCGAGCTCGAACCGGTGTTCGCGTGGGACACGCCATAGGGGGAGTGGATGCCCTTCCAGGCGTGATTACAGCGTCACAACGAGGTAGACGGCCGTGATGGTAAAGAACGCCAACACACCAAGTGAGAGATCGGTCAAGCGGACGCGCAGCGAACGCAACACGTCAAACACGTGCGTTCGCTTGATCACCAAGAAGTAGATGGCGATCGCAACCACTACGGTGATGGCAAAGGTAGTGAGCTTTTCTGCAACGTAGGCGCCGGAGACCGAAAGCGAAACCGGAAAGATAGTGCTCAGGATGGGTGCTGCAAAGAGCCCAAAGACAAAGCAGACGAGGCCCATGGTAAGAGCGATACCACCGGTGAAGAGATCAGGTTGCCTCGAGTGCCTGGTTTTGCTCGGATGAGGGGTTATCGCGTCTGGACGGGTGCCGGGAAGAGACTCGGTCGGTGCGTCCGCCGCCGACGTTGTCGCGCCTAATC
>JBMCTC010000280.1:0-3967 GCA_048624115.1 Spirochaetota bacterium | reverse complement strand
CGACACTGTAAAGCGATTGATTATCTCCATTCCTTAAGCTACACTCACAGCGTAGAGTCACCCATGAAATACTCCAAACTGATGAAAGAACGAGTCCGCCGCGTCAATATCATCATGCGCGAGTTGGGATTTGACCTCCTAGATGGTGAGTACCAGGAGGACACCTACTCCGCCGGATTTGACAATGGAGATGGGTTTCAGGGCGGAATCTTCATCGACCGCGAGAGCAAGTTTCTCGAGCTTGCCTACACATTTAGCTTTTCCAAGAATCTCGCGGAGTTCGTCCAGGGTCGCCTCGAGGCGATGCTCCAGGTCTGTTACGAGTACGGTTGCTATACGACCATTCAGACCACGAACCAGGAGATATCGTTCTCAGTTTTTTCGAAAGTCTACTACGCCGGCCTCAACTACTACTCACTGAAGGAAACCATCCGCGACTACCGCGAGGCAATTCACTCGCTTATCGAGCTGCTCGAACTCTCCAACGAGCTCGAGAAAGGAGCCGACGGTGGCAAATAGCCCCTTGGTACTGTACAACGTCATGGAAGGCAACGTCGTCAAGGTTGTGAATCAGGTAGCCGACGACGATGCAAGCTCAGCCGATCCGAAATACCTTACGACCGAAGAGAGTCGAGTTGATGTTGCCTGCTTCGTCTTGAATCGCATTCCTCAGCGATACGTGAGCTCTGCCCGTGGCCGGGCCCACATCGAGCAAGAAGAAGATCACGACCAGCAGCTCTTTGTGGATATGGTCACCCTGGCGCACGAGGGCTTTCGGCGCGTGACCAGCGTCCAGCGCTCGTTCTATGACGAGGAGAGCCGCTGGCAGCCGGCGCGTGGCCCACACGTACTCTTCCCCACGATCAAAGGACGGTTTTTCGACGGGGTGAGTTTTGCGCCCATCTCGGGTGTGGAAGCCCAGCTCCTTCGCGACGGAAAGCTCGTTCCAATGATCGATACTCGCTGGGAGAACCCCTACCTTATCGATGCACAGACTGCCGGAACGTACATCTTCTGGCCCGCTCCTGTTGCGGCGAAAAACGAGCAAGAGACTCTCTCATTCGAGTTCGAGATTCGCGTAGAGGCTCCAGGCTACGAGCCGTTTCACCACTTCTTTACGGTGGAACGGGCGAGCACGAGCGATGTGACCTTGGGTCTGACCGCAAGCGGTGAGTATGGACTTCCTGATCTCTACCTGGTTGCCTCGAGCTAGCGATCGGCTAGAACTGCTCGCTCACGATTTGCACATCCTGGATACGCCCCATACACTCCTCTTCGATGAAGTGCAGCGCCTTTTGCATGATCTTCTCGCCGTGAATCTTGGAGTTTGAAACAACCGCGGCGCCGAGCTGTGCAAACGAGAGGCTGTCCTGAAGATCAACTTCCGCCACTGTGATCTTGTAGCGCCGGATGAGTTTCTCCTTCAAAGACTTCACAATGCGTCGCTTGTCCTTGATCGACTCCATTTCCGGGAGTTCGATAATGAGCTGAATCATTGAGACGATCATTGCCTATTCGTACAAAATGTCTTGGATATCGTCCATTTTGAGGTCAACCGACGTAGCCGTCTGCTGCGAGGTGGCGCGGTCCTTCATGGGCAGGTAAACCTCGTTGTAGAGCTCACCGAGTTCGTAGACCTCGTCGTGCTCGTAGTGCGCCGGCGTTTTTACCTCGAGATTGTAGCTGCTCTCGCCAAGCCCCCGCTTCATGATGTGAATCGGGTCGGAGACGGTGAGCGCGAAGTGCGGACTGTAGTAGAACATGAACGCCAAAACCAGCACGACAATGATCCCGAAGTAGATCAAGTTGACGCGACTCTGGTCTTGATTGACTGGGCGCATGTCGAAAAAGACCCGGATGTCATTCCGCTGTCCGTACCCGTAGTCTATCGGACCAAACTGCGTGTCGTAGATATCCTGAACAAAGCGCGAGTAAACCACGCGTCCGCTGTCCTGAACTACGAGCACCGACTCGTTTATGTCGGTCAACTGTTCGAGCAAAGCAGTATTGCCTGCCGCCGCGAGATCGCGCTCCTCGACGTAGGTAAGAATCTCGATCGTGCGCTCCTGATACTCTTCTTCGAGGCTCGGCGTGCCGGCAAGGCTAAAGACAATCGTGAGAATGAGAACCATGAGCACGATGGTCGATACCGCAACGGTGGAAATCTTGGCTACGTGGCGCTGAGCCATGACCGAGTCGGTGTTCCGGATACGAGCGAAGATCTTGAGCACGCGAAGCAATCTGAGAATGCGGGCAATCCGGATCGCTTTGACAACTTTGAGCACGTTGAGGATCGCGCCAAAGCCGATGATAGTTGCCGTTCCGCTCAGGTAGGCGAGCGTCGAGGGGCCTGAGTTCAAGAGCAAAAGCGGCACGGAGGCGATGAAGTCGATCCAACCGCGTTCGTACCAGAAGTAGATTCCAGCGCGCCTGTTCACAAAAGCGAAGTAGAACCTCGTGAGAAACTCAATCGTGAAAAAGAGATCAAAAGCAAGGCCTGAGAAGAGCAAGATGCGCCGCAGGTTCCACGACCATCCGGCGAGTACCGCATAATCCTCGAGGAACGTCTGGATTAACACCAGAACGATCGCTACCACAACGATGTTTTCTAAGATCGATCGTGCCTTTGTCATCTCACCACCCGTTTTCGGCTGCTATTGAGTAGAGCTCATCGAGCATCTTAACGTCAAATCCGTAAAACTTATAGTTGCGACGCGCGATACTCAGCCAGCTCTTGTCGGGCGAGTCGGCGCCGCGGTCGACTCGGATATTAGGTTGATAGTTTCGACAGCGCGCGGCGAGAATGGCCGCCAGCCGACCTGTTGCCTCCACGAACCGGTTGTCCTGAAACGATATGCTCGCGCCAACGGCACTCTTGATCAAATCGCCGGGTACCTTCGGCAAACTCTTCTGACCGGCGGAAACCACCTTCTCTGCGTACTGCGTTTGAATCGTGCCCGAGGCCTCTTCGGCGGTCACCGTGGCGTTCCCGGACGCCACAAGCGTAATAATCGGCTTGAGCAAGAGCGTAGCCTCGGTCAACCCCTGCACCTCTTCCTTGCCCATCTTCAAAGCCTGTACGCGCGTCAGTTCTCGATGAATGTAGCTTCGTCGAGCCCAGATTTGATTCATGTAGCGTTCGGTAACGCCAAAGACCAACGCAGCGTATGAACCTGTCATTACGCGGCGCGCCTCCATTTTTGCCATGAGCTGTTTGGTAAACTCGCCCACCTCGCTCCGGACCTCGGCGGACGGACGTCCCTGGGAGTCGAGATGATTCACAAACGAGAAACTGATGCGTGAAGCGACCGAGTCAATCCCCGGGAGCAGATCGCGGTCTACAACACTCGTGAGCGCCTGAAGCAGCAACGCGACGATTTGATACCAAGGCATTCCGGGAAAAAAGCTCGGCATGGCCAGCGTCGGTCCGAGTTGCCCCGAGTTCGCGTGCAGGAACTGGATGATCTGTTCCTCCCGCTGCAGCGGCGTCAGCGGCGCCAACGCGGGGTTCGAGAGGAGTCGAGTTACAAATGCGACCGCTTTGTCTTGTTCCGCGCTCATTCTCTTCTCTTTTCGGCCATTCCTCGCGTTTACATAACCAAGGCGACTCCGTAGTATACTACGCCTCGTGAGCCGGCGCCCGCTTCTTATTATTCTGTTTTTTCTGCAACTCTCAAGCGTCGCGGCGCAATCCACAATCCCGTTCGAAGAAGAGGCACCGGAGGCGCTTCTCGAGTTCGAACTCGCAGACAACGAGGTCGAACTCTTTATGTTGGGCAACTGGACTACCACCTCGCAGGTCGCGAGAAGCTGGGTCTTTCCCGGCAGTGACGGGGTCGCGCCGCAGGCTGCCGTCTTTCCAGGGTTGCGCTCGACCATCCCGCTCATGAACGAGGTAAACCTAACCCTGAGCCTGTGGTTGCTCCGCCGCTACTTCTTCGAGACGACGGTGAGTGACCAGTTCGAG
>JBMCTC010000279.1:0-4016 GCA_048624115.1 Spirochaetota bacterium | reverse complement strand
CTCGGCGGCCAATTCTTCGATCAAGGGCTGGAAGTCGCTCTCATCGGTAAGGCCGTCGGAGAGGACGATGAGGTGCTTGACCGCTGCCTCGGAGTCCGTCAGCGTTCGAAGGGATTCTCGGAGCGCACCATCGAGCACGGTTCCACCGCCGGACTCGAGTCGGGAGAGGTCTTCGATGATCTGGGCACGGTTCCCTGCCTCGGTTACCGGCACCGTCCACTCGAAGTCGGCGTCAAAGGCGATGAGGCCTACGCTGTAGTAGGGGTTCATGATCTCTACCGCGGAGACGACGGCCTCCTTCACCAAGTCGAGCTTGCTAATGCCGCCGCTCTCCTGTGCTCCCATGCTGCCCGATTTGTCGATGACAAAGAGCATTGCAAGCGAGGGGATTCGCATTGTGGAGGTTACGTCCATGTCAACGGGAAGGGCGCGTTCGATTGGTGTCTGGTAGTAGCCTCCGGCACCAAAGCTCGTGTCGCCCCCGATCATAATGAGGCCGCCGCCGGTGTCTCGGACGTAGCGTTCGATCGCTTCCATGCGCGGGACCGACATGTCGTAGGCCGGCACGTTGTCGAGAATCACCGCCTCGTAGGTGACGAGTCCGCCGACGTCTGCCGGCATCGCCTCGGTTGTGGCAACATCGACCTGGATTCCCTGCTGCCCGAGAGCGCGCAGAACCGGTTGTGCGGGGTCGCTTGCAACGTAGAGCACCGTCGGTTCTCCCGAGACGCGTACTACCGTCTCATACTCGTTGTTGATCGCGAGCGGATCGCCGGGGCTCGTTACGCGAACACCGTAGCGATGGATTCCCTCTTCTCGGAAGACACCCTGAAACGTGAGTACGTTGTCGCCGCGGCCCAACACGAGGCGCTCCTCGCCGTAATACTCTCCGTCGCGGAACACCGTGACCGTTGCAGCCGGCGTGCCGTCGCTCGCGACCACGACGCCGAACTCGTGGCTCTCGTTTACGCGCACCTCCTGCGGCACCGTCACTGACCGGATAAACACCTCACCGTCGGCCGGTCGCGACTGCAGCGGCACCGTGTAGATCTCTACCCCGGCTTCCGCGATGCTACGGGCGGCCGCCGCGGCGTTGCCGATCGTCTCCTGGCCGTCGGACAGGAGCACGATGCGACGTTTTCGTTGGTCTTCGAAGATGGAGAGGGCTCGCAAGAGTCCGGCCGAGAGATCTGATGCCTCTGTCGCGACAATCGATTCGCGAGTGAGCGAGGAGACCCCCGACTGAAGCGAACGTTCTACGGCGGCGGTCTCGCCTACGAGCACAACCGCGGCGCGGTCCTCATTTGATTGCGCATCGAGCGCCTCGGCGACGAACTGGGACGCCTGCGCACGGCCCTCCGGGCTCACGCTGTCCGAGACGTCTACGACAAAGACGGTGTCGAGCCCCTGACGCGGTTCGGCCCGCTCGAAGCCTGCAACCACGAGGATAAGCGCGGTGATCGCAAGAAGGCGCAAGGAGAGCGGAATGACGCGCCGAATGCCGGGCTTGCTGCGTCTTATGTAGAGCGCTCCTGCGAGGAGCGGCAAGAGTGCGAGAAGAAGTAGTGCCCACGGGTAGAGAAGTCGCATTAGGTCCTCCGTGCCCAGATCGCCCAGTCGGCGGCCAGAAGAACGAGCGCGGCAAGAGCGAGCCAGTGCCAGATCTCTTCTCCAGCGCCCTGCTCCGGCTCAATCTCGCCGACCGGCTGCGCAGCCTCCTCCGTGGTCTCGTCGGTCCCGAGGAGGTTCGATTCGTTCGAGTCGGCCAAGGTGACCGCAAATCGGCTCTGAAACGACTGCCCAACAACTCGATAGATCCCGGTAGCTCGTGTCTCTGCAAACTCAAACGGACTCCTACGAGGAGTAAAGCGAAGCGTGCGCTCGTCGGGAGTGGTCACGACGATTTGATCGCCGGGCGATACGTAGAGCGGAACAATCTCTCCAGGCGATGCGTAGCCTACTCCGCCGGGCGTGCCGGTCGGAGCCATCCAGGAGATGATGTTTTGCATCAAGATTGGGAAACTCCCCCGCAACGGCAGATCGGACTCGTTCAACCGGAAGAGAAAGCCCACGTTCGTGAGGTTCTCGCCGCGATACGCAAAGAGCAGCGGCTGATCACCGGCAAACAGAAGTACCGTGGCGCGAGAGACGAGCGAGCCGCTCACCGCGCGACGAACCTGGATCTGTTCGAGCTGGGTCCCATCGGTGATGGGGTGTGAGGCTGCGCTCACGGCCCGTTCGACTTCGACCACGGGGCCTGCCTCAAATGGCCCGTCTGAGAGGTTCGTCCCGATGGTGATCACGTTCCCCGTCAGTCGCGCTGGTGAGGGAACCCGATCGATGATCACGACATCGTACTCGGTCGGCGATTCCACCGAGCTCGTTCGCGTGAGCTCCACGTTGGGCAACACCGAGAGGAACGACTCGAGGAAGAGGTTTCCAGGGGTTGCGAGCTGTACCCGAACCGGCCGCTCACCGGCGGCTGCCGCAAAGGCGGTGTTGTCGATTGTCAGGGCGTCCTCGTGGTCCAAGAGCTCTGCTCTGAAGACCGAGCCGTCGGAGCGAGGGAGCGTAAGGCTCAGCGTGCGTTCGGAAGACGGCTCGAGCTCGAGTTCGCTCGTGCCAAGCGATTCGTTGTCCACGAGGATCCGCAAACGCACGGCAACGGCTGCCTCCGAGAAGTTCGCTACGCGAACCAATGCTTCGATTGCGCTGCCATCGGGCACGGTGCGCAACTCAAACGCCGTGATTGCCTGGTTCGACATATCGCCGGTCGGGAGTGCGGCAGTTCTGATCGAGCTACCACCGGGTAGGCTTGCCGAGGCGGTGCCTGCTCCCTGCTCGTCGGTGAGAAACACAACACGCGTCTGCTCGTTTTGCCTGAGACCTGCAATGAGCCCGGCGAGCGCATCGACGTCGAGTGCGCCACCCGAGGGCTCTAAGGTCTCAATTGCCTCGGTAATCGCCTGCCGATCGTCGGTCGGCCCAACCGCCACGGCCGGCCGGGGGCCGGCATCTACAACCGTGATTCGCGCACCGCGTGCGTTTTCGGCCACGGCGACTGCCTCCGCCTTCACGGTTTGGAACAACGGCGCGTCCGCCCCGCCTGCCTGCATGCTCGCGCTCGTATCGACCGCGATAATGAGCTGCTCCACGCCCGCGAGCCCGCGTTGCACGAGGGTCGGGCCGGCAAGTGCAAGCGAGGCAAGCGCAACCGCGAGGACCTGCAGCAGGAGATGGATGTTTCGAAGCAGCCGGGGGTGCATCCTCCTACTCGACTGGTCGGCAATGTCCTTCCAGAGGTAGAGTGAGCTCACGAGCTCGCGGCGACGTTCCTGGCGAAAGAGGTGCAGAAGAACGATGACGGGAATGCCGAGTAAGAGCCAAAAACCGGCGGGAAAGCTAAAGGTCATCGGACAAACACTCCTCGTCTGAGGTAGCTGAACACGACGTCTTCGAATGGGATCGACGTGGAGGTTCTCAGGTACTCGATATCGTGGCTCAAGCAGAACTCCTCGACCTCTGCCAAAAAGCTCGCAAGCCGTGCCCCGTACTCGCGAAGTGTCTCCGACTCCACGTTGATCTCACGCTCCTCGTCGGTCTCTCCATCGATGAGTCGAAGCGGACCCTTTACGCCCGGCGCGAGCTCTTGCTCATCTAACACCTGGATGAGCATCACGTCAAAGCGACGATAGATGAGCGACTGCAGTCCCTCCACGTAGCCCGCCGGATCGAGGAGGTCGGTAATGAGAATCGCGAGGCCGGGGCGGCTCGTGCGCAAACTGTAGTCGCGAAGCGTGCCGTTGAAGTCGGTCTTGCCTGAAGGCTTGAGCGACTCGATGTAGTCAAAAATCGAGAAGACGTGTGTCTTTTGGCGGACCGGCTGGAGTGAGTGCTCGATTCCTTCGGCGAACGCGCTAATTCCGACACGGTCGAGGTTGTTGACCGCGAGGTAGCCGAGAGCAGCGGCGAGCCGCCCGGCGTACCAGATCTTTGCGGGCTCTCCGAAGGACATC
>JBMCTC010000278.1:0-4049 GCA_048624115.1 Spirochaetota bacterium | reverse complement strand
CCCCGCAGCCGTGGCCGGTCTATCATCTGCCTGCTCTCGACGTGAGATCGGCCTTTCGGCTCTTCCCCGCAGTTCGAGGGCTCGCTTGAGCAATCCACCGTCACTTTTGCCTGTCTCGAGCGCTTTGCTCAGGAGTCCCATCTACTGGTCAAGCCCCAGATCTTTGAACAGCCGCTGATAAATCTGGAAGTGCTCGGTGACCGCAAATTCTTTGATTTTTTCTTCGGGCAGTGATTCGAGTAATTGATCCATGTACGAGAGAACGCTCCGGAGCTCCTCCTTCAAGTTTTCCGGTAGCGGCGACTCTTCAGCGTGTTCGGTGACGGCCCCGAGCGATGCGAGATCGTGCGTTGTCGCGGGTTCGTTCGCAGGTTCAAGTGACTCTTCTTCATCAAGCTCGGCCAAGTCGAGCGGCTCAGCATCGAACACCTCGTTGTAACCCTCGGTGTCGAGTAGGTCATCGTCGCTCGGCGCTTGCCTCGCGCTCGAAGCTTTTGCCCCCGTTTCCGTGGCGTCCTCGAGCTCGGTGATATCGGCAAGCTCAGCATCGATGTCAATGTTTGCGAGCAGATCGACTTGCTCATCACCTTCTTGAAGCTCGTCGGCGCTCGTAAGCTCGGCGTCGCCGCCCAACTCGATCTCAACGGAACCCAGATCCTCCGGACCCTCGTCAATGGTGATTTCTTGTACCGGCGCATCGTCTGGGAGATCGTCGAGGTCGCCAAGATCACCGAGGTCGAGCGCGTCAATACCGTCATCGTCGATGGCGCCCTCAGAACCACTCGGCTCATCGGTCATCGTGTCCTCGATGATGCCAAACTCCTCCGCGTCTGTGGGTCGTCCGGTTTCCTCGGTGAACTCTGCGGTGTTCATGATGTTATCGAGTTCGTCAACGGAAAGCGCGATCGTCTCGTCTTCGTCTTCTTCGCCCTCGAAGAACCCACCAGACTCTTCATCTTCGTCTATGACGAGAGGCTCCGCCATTGCTGAGGCAGAAGCTGGGTTCGATCTGAGGCTCGCAAGCTCCGCCTTGAGTTCCCCGAGTTCGGAATGGATTGAACTCAGCTCACTCTTGATGCTTTCCAACAGCGAGCTGCTCGGGGTGTCCGCGGCCGGAGCAGTTGTAGCATAGGGCTCATCGCCGAAGTCAGGATTCTCGGAACCAAAGGAAGCAAACTCATCCGCATCGGATTGGTTCGAGGCCGACACCTTGTCGAGCGCGGCGTCGATGTCGTCATCATTCGAGAACATCTCGTCTTCGACCGCAGAAACATCGTCAAATCCCTCTTCCAGCGATTGCGATACACCATCCTCGACCTCCAGCTCCGGCAGGTCTTCGTCTACCCCATCAGCCGAGTCATCGATGTCGAGATCCCCAAACGCGTCATCGTCGTCGGGAAGCGACGAGAGATCGATCTCAATGGATTCGCTTGTGTCGGTCTCAGCCCCGAGATCGAGTTCGCTCTCGTCATCTTCGTCGCCGAGTCCGAGATCATTCAGGTCCAGGTCTTCGTCTTCTTCGAGCTCGAGAGCATCGTCTGCGCTGCCGGCTATTTCGAAGGACGTATCGCCAAAAGCATCGCCAGTTTCCGCGACCTCGTCGGTCTCTTCTTCTGACCCGTCATCGAGCGACAAGAGAAGGTCGTCGTCTTCTTCCTCCGAACTCAACGTGAGTTCATCGAAGTCGTCTTCGAGCCCGAAAGATTCTTCCCGTGTTTCCGGCTCGAGTTCCAATGCCGCAATATCATCATCGTCATCTTGCGAAGCGACCGCCTCGGACTCCTCATCCTCAGCGTACGAATCGACATCCAACGAGTCCAAGTCGACCCTGAGGTCATCGGCGTCTCCAGGAAGGTCACTTTCAATGTCGATTTGCGCACCGGTGGGCGAGGGAGTCGTATCGTCTTCATCCTCGTCGTCATCGAGGTCGAGTTCGTCGAGGGAAAGCGTGTCATTGCCCGAATCTACCGGCTCGGCGTCGATCGGAGCGACGTCTTCAACGACGGTTTCCTCGAGCCCAAGCTCTTCGGCATCGCCACTCATGTCAAAGGAGATCTCTTCGTCGTCAATGGTGAGAATCTCATCCTCATCGACAACGCCGAGATCATCTTCCTCCGGCGCGAGAGGATCTTCGGACTGATCACCTGTCTCTAAGGAATCGGCGTGCGCCTCGTCAGAATCCCCAATCTCGAGACTGATGTCGTCTCCAATGGTGAAGTCCTCAGCAAACCCTTCGTCCAACTCGACGGCGGCGCCGATTTCGGCGTCGTCGAACTCGGAACCGGAAAGCTCGAGATCATCTTCGGAAAGGTCCGCAAGCGCAAAACCTTCGTCTTCGGCCTCAGCCTCATCGACATCCTCGGGACCGGCTTTTACCCATACGCCATACTGCTCGAGCTCTTGATCTGCGGCGTGTTGAGACGTTCTGTGTTCCTCGCTTGCTGGCATGCCCTTCTCCTGGCTTTTCTTATTCTCTCTAGTCTATCGGCAGGCGGAGTGCAGGCTTTGATACCCAGTCCAACATATCCCGCCAATACTACGGTGTCAATAATACCTCAAGAGACTCCATCCTTGCGCCGCTACTGAAAGGGTGAAGGTTACGCTCGTTTTCACATCGTTGCTGACGGCCATTGTAGGTGCGCTGATCGCCTCGCTCTTCCTTGCCCATTACGGACCCCGAGGATACGAGCAGTTACAGGAGCATGCCACATTGCTCCACGCCAACATCGCAAGACTCGAGGCTTCCCGCGCAGAACTCATCGCTACGGCTGAACTCTATCAAAGGAACCGTGACGCAGTTATCGTCGAGGCGAGGACGCTCGGCTACGTCGCGCCCGGTCAGCAGGTGATCCGACTCGACACTCCGTCGCGAGACAAGAGACAGTCGCCGGGATCCCTTCTCCCTCCACCTCCACGGGCCGCGGATCGAAGGTCGATTATCAGAGCGATCGCTCTCGCGGTATTTGGAATCGCAACGGCACTTCAACTCGCCTTCAACCATCGCACGCGGACGGAACGGCGCACCTATGCGCCGGTAATGCGACGGGCTTCCAAGTAGTACCGTTTCTCCTCTGCGTCTCCGAGGGAAAACGCCTTTCTCGGTAGCACACCTCTTTTGCGCACGGTGGGGAAGAGTTGATGCGGATCAAAATCAGGAAGGAGGAGCGCGACCGAGCCGGATCGGCTACCAAGCTGAACACTCGTGTCCCACCCGTGTATATAATCGGTTACGATACCCTGCTCATGATTCAGCGCTGCCTGCAGCGTCGCGACCGGGAGTTCATTTCGCTCCGATAGATCGATCACCCCGCTGGTAGTGCTTGACACATAGCCGATTACGTCCCCATTGTCGAGTTCGGTCCGTACCACGTCTATTGAACATTCTCTTGCGCTACTCCCCATCTTACGTGCAAGCTCATGAATCCACGATTCGATTTCCGGACCCGATGCACCCTCGATTTTTGCGAGTCGATGGATCGGTTCGAACCGAAGACCAGGATCATACAGATTTACGACCTCAACTAGTGCGAATTGGGCGGCGTGCCCCTGTTCGGCTCCCTCGCGTTTCATTTGCTCCCAGACAGTTTTCGCCGTGGCGAGTGAGTGATTCCCGTCGCCAACAGCGAACAGGAAAGGATGGTCCCCGGGCGCTCGGGCAAGTAGTCGTTCGAACGTGGAGGCAACGTGCTCATGTTGAGAACTCGTTAGTTGATAGCCGGAAACTCTCCCGCCACCGAGCATCAACTGCGTCTCGTAGAGTCGATCCATTTCCCGCCGAGACATTCCGCCGAACAGCTCGTCCTCCGGATCGTCAATCAAGACCAGCACGTGAGGAACTTCCATCGGTGCGCCTTCACGGATTCTCAATCGAGGCGGGATACGATCGACGATCGTCTCCTCGGTCGCGCGAACGAGTTTACGTGCCGCCGGATCGTACTCATATTGGTCGAGGTCGAGAGCAACCATGAGCCCCGTTCGCTCCGACACGTGAGGGGTGTCGCGAACCGTCAGGATCATGCCGGGAGCGTACTCGTCGAGCAGTCCGGATT
>JBMCTC010000277.1:0-4075 GCA_048624115.1 Spirochaetota bacterium | reverse complement strand
CCGAGCTCCGACAGCTCGGCGACGGCGCGCTCAGATAGTTTGTCCGCAATGAGAACCTGTAGCTTCATTCTTTTCTTCTCCTCGGTTACATCATAGCGACGGTGGAGGATGATACGTCAAGCGCAGAAGTCCGGTACATCAGTTGATAGACAAGTAACTCGAGCAAGAGCCGAGACAGAGGCTGTCCCGCCTCGCGGAATGTGACGTCGTATTCAACGAGAAGCTTCACCTGACGTTCGAACTCTCGAAGCGAGAATCGGTTTACCGCGTCTCGATAGTCGCTCTGAATGCGCTTACCGCGAATGTTGAGCTTGCGAAATGCTTCATCGAGACCCGCCCCGTTGTCGAGCAACGATCGCATCGCTTGTAGAGTGTGAAGACATTCTCTTCGTGGCTGTAGTAGATGTTCGTCTCGACGGAGTCCTGATCGATCGTTCCGCCTTCGCCGGCAAAGATAATCAGCTTGTCGGCCTCGGCGCGGAGTTCCTGCGTATCGTTCTCCACCAGCTCGAGGAAGAGATCGAGAGCGTCGTCGTCGATTGAGACGCCGCGCTTTCGCAGATAGCCGGTCACCCAGCCGCGCTTTTGATTCTCAAAAAGCTCCCAGAAAATCTTCTTCGCACCGGCTGGAAGCACTTTTTCCAGCTTGGCGTCGACACGTGTCTCTTCGCTTATGAGAAAGAGGGTTGCGTCGACAGGAGAGTGATCCACAAATGCCTTAACTCGGGCAACGTCATCTTTCTTGCGGATTGTTGCCGCATCGTGCACAAAGACGAACCGATGAGAAGAAAACAGCGCCCCGTTTTGGAGGGTATCCACCGCCTCGCCGATGCTTTGCTCGGTGAGGTAGATCTTGTGTTCCTCGGGATGCTCGCCGGTCTGCTTCTTGACCCGCTGTCGGAGTTCGGAGATCGCCTCTGCCTTTTGCCCTTCCTCCGGCCCCAAGAAGAGCAGGACGGAGGGAAGCTTACTCATAGCTGCGGACAAGTTGCGCCAGTTTTCCCAAAATGCGAACGTTCTGGGTAAAGATGGGGGGATAGGCCTCGTTTTCGGCCTGCAGACGAACACGATTCTTTTCTTTGAAGAAACGCTTCAGCGTAACCGCCTCATCGACCATGGCAACAACGATGTCGCCGTTCTCAGCGACCGGTTGTTGCCGGAAGATCGCGACGTCTCCATCCATGATTCCCGCGCCGGTCATCGAGTCTCCTCGGACGTTTAACGCAAAATGCTTGCCGCTGCGAAGCTGGGCTCTCGGGATCTGTACGCTCCCCTCAAGATTCTCCGCTGCAAGCAGCGGCAATCCAGCGGCAACGTTGCCGAGGATGGGAACTTCAACGGTTTGGGGCTGTTCTTCGGGCGGTTCAGCGATGAGTTCGATCGTCCTCGAACGATTCGAGTCGATCCGGATATGACCCTTCTTTTCGAGTGCCTTGACGTGGTCGTAGGCACCTTTGACGGAAACCTCGAGATGCTCGGATATTTCGCGAATCGTCGGCGGGAAACGGTGCTCCCGCAAGAATCCGCGAATGAAACCGAGAACCACACGCTGTCGTGCCGTCAAATCCTTCATTTTCCTACCTGGATACCGTACTTCTTGATCTTCGCGTGAAGATTGCTTGGATAAATGCCGAGTTCAGTAGCCGTACGGGTGATGTTGAACCCGTGGTCACGCAACTTGCTTTCCAAGTAGCGTTTTTCAAAGGTGTCGCGCGCCTCGTTCAGGCCCATCCCGCCGAACTCGTCCACCACCGGATCGTCTGGGTCGCTTTCATTTGCATCCAAGAAGCGACTCACGACAGCCCCCGTGAGCTCCTCTTCATCTGCCATGATACTAATTCGTTCTATGAAGTTTTTCAATTCCCGTACATTCCCTGGCCAAGGGTGTCGCTTCAGGAGCGCAATGGCGTCATCGGTGAGTATTTTACGCGATTCGCCCTCCTGGTGCTTCCCGAGGAAGTACCGCGCCAAAAGCGGGATATCCTCGGGACGCTCGCGCAACGCGGGCACATTGATCCAGATAACATTGAGCCGGAAGTAGAGATCCTCGCGGAAGCGTCCGGCTTGCACCTCTTCGCGAATCTCCTTGTTGGTTGCAGCGATCACGCGAACATCGACTTGGACCGAACCGTCGCCTCCGATTCGCTCGAACCGCATCTCTTGGATTGCTCGAAGAACCTTAGCTTGCGCTGTCAGCGACATGTCGGCAATCTCATCGAGGAAGAGTGTGCCACCGTCGGCTGCCTCGAACTTTCCGCGCCTGGCGCTCACGGCACTTGTGAACGCGCCCTTCTCATGCCCAAAAAGCTCGCTTTCAATGAGCGTTTCCGGAATCGCGGCGCAGTTTACCTCCACAAAGGGGCCGTCACTGCGCTCGCTCCGACGGTGAATTTCCCGCGCGACGAGTTCTTTTCCGGTACCGTTCTCTCCGTAGATCATGATCCTCGAGTCGCTGCCTGCACTCTGCTCGATGAGTTCGCGGACGCGCTGAAACGTGGGGCTGTGCCCGATCATCTCGTCATTGTTTACAAGCTGATTCTTGAGCATTCGATTCTCGCGACGAAGCTGCTCGAGCGCGAGAGCATTTTTCACTACCGTCGTGACCCGATCGAGGCTCAACGGCTTTTCGAGAAAATCGTAGGCACCGAGCTTTACGGCCTTCACGGCCAGGTCGATATTGGCGTGGCCGGAGATCACGACCACCTCGACGTCGGGTTTGTTTGCCTTGATCTGTTCGAGAACCTCGATGCCCCCGATATGGGGCAGCCAAATATCAAGCAAGACGAGATCGACATCGTTCGATTCAACGACCTTCAGGCCCGCGTACCCCTCGTCGGCCGTCAGCACCTTATACCCCTCGTCCGTGAGGATCTCGCCAAGTACGTCGCGAATGCCCCGCTCGTCGTCTACGATCAGAACCGTGTTCATCCGCTGGTTTCCTTTCGAGAAGAGACAACCGGCAGGTCGATGAAGAACGTCGTGCCGACGCGTGGCTGCGTCTCGAACCAGATTTGCCCGCCGTGGTCAAAGACGATGCGCTGTACAATCGCCAGCCCGAGACCTGTGCCTCCCTCTTTTGTTGTCATGTATGGATCAAACACCGTCTTTTGATGCTCGAGAGCAATACCCTGGCCGTTGTCTTCGATCTGAATACGGCAATGTGCTCCCGCTTCCTTGATAATGTAGTCTGCACGCACTGCAACACGCCCCTGGGGGCCGGCCGCCTCGACAGCGTTCTTTACCAGGTTTGAGAAAACCTGCCTGATTTGCGCCTTGTCCGCATCCAACTCGAGTTCTGGGGGGACATCGACAACGCGCTCGGCAACTCGGTCAACAACGTAGGCTGCTTCGATCTCCTCTACCAACGGGAGAAGCTTCATCCTGGCCATACTCGGCGCGGGAAGCCGCGAGAAAGCCCTGAACTCGGTCAACAGATCGCTCAGATTATCTACCTCGGAGACTATCGCGCGAACCGAAGCTTCGAGAACGGCGGGAAAGTCCGGACTGCCGGTCGAATACTTCCGAAGGGTCCGTTCGGCTGCAAGGCGAATCGGCGTGAGCGGGTTCTTGACCTCGTGGGCGAGTCGCTGCGCAATCTCCTGCCAGGCGGCAATCTTCTCGGTTTGAATGATCTTCTCCCTTGTTCGAGCCAGCTCGCCAACCATTCTGTTGAACGAGTTCACGAGCAGCGATAACTCGTCCCCCCGTTTCGTGAGGATTCGCGTCGAGAAATCACCCTCAGCAACCCGCCGTGTGGCCTCTTCCAGACTAACGATGGGTCGTAGGATCTCGTCGCTCAAGAGAAAGCTAACAAGCATGGCGAGCATGACAAGGGGCACCGCGAAGAAACCGTAGAACAGACCAATCGCGGCGACAAAATCTCCCTGAAATCGATCGAGTTGAACAAAAAACTCGAGCGCCTGGGTCAGCCTCGTGGCAGCAGCGTCAAAACCATCGGGAAGGCTTACCGATAGGATCACCGTGCGGGCCGGATTTATCGAACTATCCCCCGGATCGCCTGCCGACCTGTCCCAGGCATTCTTCCGAATGCGAAGGAAGGTTACCCCGCCAATAC
>JBMCTC010000276.1:0-4077 GCA_048624115.1 Spirochaetota bacterium | reverse complement strand
GAGGCGCTGAGCAACGTGTACAAACATGCTTTTCCCGACACGGGTCCCGGACGTGCTCACATCAGTCTCAAGCGTGCAGCCTCTGGAGAACTCACCCTGACCGTGGCCGACAACGGCATCGGTAACTCGGCTCCCGCGAATCGATACTCGGTCGGCACAAATCTCATAAACTCACTCATGTCTCAGATCGATGGTCGCCGTGTCGAAGTCCCCGAGTCGCCGTTTGATCGTGGGGCGGTCATGCAGTTTCGCTTCTATCCGGAGGCCGACGAGCGGTAGTAGCCGCTGTCCGCCGATTCGGCAGCGGCGACGAGGGGTAACTCTCTCGGTTGAACACGTAGTCCCAAGCGCAACTTCGGTGCAGCAGCGTCCCGCCGGAGTCTGTCTCGAACTTGTCGAGTCCGTACGTGGGGCGTCCCTGCTCGGGGGCCGGAGGCATACCAACAGATCATAGCTCCTACAGCGCGTGCCACTCGGCGGCCCGCAAAACGGGCCGCCCAGCGACTATGCGGGTCGTATTACGACCCGACGTGCCTCAGATTCTTGATCCGGCTACTGATTCCGCCGGAGACGATCGTAGGCGTCTTGATAGATTGAAACCATCTCGGCTGCGCCAATCTGTCGCAGATCTTGCAGGTAGCTATTCCACGCCTGATCGCTGACACCGTCTAGAACAAAGCGCGCTCTCATTTCTGCTACGTAGTTGTTGAGCTCGCTCGCGATCGAGGCAACCTCCGTGCTCGTGTCGGCGTCGAACCAGAAGTTCGGAAGGACCTCGGCAGGGAAGTAGGGTCGCACCTCTTCGAGCCACTCCTGTCGCAGCTCGAATCGTTCGCCAAGAACTGCCTTATCGTAAAGGTCGGCATCGCGAATGCTCACCTGCGTGACGCTCGTGAGGCTGTTGCGGATCTGGACCTCTCCCATCCCGTCGGGGAATCCCGAATCGTCAAGGATCCACTGATCCGCGTCGTTCCACATCCAGTACTCGCCCTCGGGACCGTACATCGCATTCAGACTCATCTCTCCGCCGTCCATCAGGAGGTCGGCGAGTCGAATCGACACCTCCGGGTACGGGTTCGCTCGAGTAATGAGGAACTTTCCCTGTTCGAGCCCGGAGACCGCCGCCGTCTGCTGCGCCAAACGGGTCCCGTCCGGACCGGCAAGTGGTGGCATAAAGCTGTAAGCCTGTACGCCTTCCGCTCCGAACACGTTGTGCGGATAGAAGAAGACCAATGCGCCGACTTGATTGGCTGCACCTTTCGCGCGGAGTTGCGTCATGTCTTGTACAAACGCCTCCGGGTCGATGAGTCCATCTTCGTAGAGTCCGTGCAGATACTCGAGACCTTCGCGGTAGCCCTCTTCGCCGGCGGCAAAGACGATCTCGCCGTCCTTGACCATTAGGTGGTTGTCGTCAGCGTTGCTGAGCACCCCCCACGAGCCAAAGAATCCATCGATCCTCTGTCCCTGCCAGCCGCCCTCACGCCATGAGAATGGAAGCTCGTCGTTTGGATCTCCGTTGCCGTTTGCGTCCTCATTCTTGAAGGCAAGAAGTACTTCACGGAACTCTTCGGTGGTTTCGGGCATCTCGAGACCGAGCCTGTCGAGCCACTCTTGGTTAATGAAATAGGGATCGTCGTAGAGTCGATCCTCGACCTCGTTCAGGAGGAAAAGTGCGTAGATGTTACCGTCGAGATCGGTAATATCACGTCGGACCTCCGGCCGTGACTCGAGGAATGGGCCGATGTTCACCGTGTAGTTCTCGATAAGGTCGTTGAGTGGGATGATGTTTCCGATGGCCCCTTGGTTGATGATAAACGGTCGTGGGACGCTGTCGTAGACGATATCGGGCAGGTCGCCGCTCGCGAATACGAGGTTCACTTTCTGCTCATACCCCGAGACCTCGCCCTTGTACGATTCGAACTCGAGATCGACGCCGGTAACATCTTCCAAGTAGACAAAGAACGGCAGATTGTCCGCCTCCGGTTGATCAGGCGAGAGCCAGTTCAACACCGAGAGTGAAACGGGCTCTTCCACAAGCCGCGTTCCCTCCATTGCCGGGAGGACGCGGTCGCCTTCCATGCCATCTTCGCCCTGGCCGCCGGCGAAGAGTCCGGCCGAAACCAAGAGGCAGGTGAGCATGACGATTCCGATACGCTGTAGTCTCATAGAGACCTCCTTCTTTATTTTGCGGACGTACGCCGCAGTTAACCCTTTACTGAACCGATCATGACGCCCTTCACGAAGTAGCGTTGCACGAACGGGTAGAGCACCATCATTGGTACGCTTGCCACGATAATGAGGCTGTACTTCACGAGCTCTGCTCGACCAAACGCCGCGTCAAGCGCCTCGCGTGACGCGTTGGGATCGTTGGCGATCATGTTCTGCAACACCAGAATCTGGTGGAGCACGAGCTGCAAAGGCCACTTGTCCTCACTGCGCAGATAGATGAGCGCCTTGAAGTACTGATTCCAGTGTGCCACACCGTAGAAGAGGGCAAGAACGGCGGTGAGTGCGGCCGAAAGCGGCAGCACCACGTACCAGAAGAACTGCACGTTGGTGCAACCATCTACAACCGAGGCCTCGCGCAGCTCGTCGGGAATGGTCGAGCGGTAGTAGGTCCGCGCGATAATGATGAGATAGACCCAGACTGCGTCCAAGACGATCAGGGCGAGTCTCGAGCCGTAGAGGCCGAGTGACCTCACCAGCAGAAAGGTCGGAATGAGACCGCCCTCGAAGTACATGGTGAAAATCAGGAAGAGCATAATTGCCGTTCCACCGATCAAGTCCTTTCGCGACAGCGCGTATCCGGCGAGGACGGTGCAGACCACGTTGAGACTCGTACCAAAGACCGTATAGAAGACGGAATTGAGGTATCCCTGCCAGACTTGGCTGTCCTCAAAGACCGCTCGATACCCTTCGAGGGTGAACCCCTGAGGCAGCAGCGCCACTTGCCCGAGGGCAACGGCCGTCGGGTCGCTCACGCTCGAGATCACCACGACGTACAGCGGATAGAGGACGAGCAGCGTAAAGAGAATGACTGCCGAGTAATTGAACGCATCGAACGCGCGATCTCCCTTCGATTGTCGCATTGTTGTCGTGCTCATCGTCGCTCCTAAAAGAGCCCGTACGAAGTGGTTTTCTTCGCGAGCCTGTTCGCGATCAAGAGCACCGCGAAGTTGATGATGTTGATAAAGAGCCCAACCGCCGCGGCGTAACTAAACCGCCCATTCAAGAGCCCAACCTTGTACACATACGTCTGGACGATCTCACTGGCGCTCAAGTTCAAACTGTTCTGCAGCGCGTACGCCTTCTCAAACCCAAGACGAAGCGTCTGTCCGAGTGCGAGAATAAAAAGCACACTCGCCGTGGGCAGAAGCACCGGCATGTCAACGTTCCAGATCCGCTGCGGCTTGCTTGCGCCCTCGATCGTGGCAGCCTCGTGTAGTTCGGGGCTTACATTGGAGAGCACGGCGATGTAGATAATCGCGTTGTATCCGGTGAACTGCCAGATGGAGGAGACGATGTAGACGGGGCGGAACAGATCCGGATTTCCCATAAAGAAGACGGGCTCGTGACCGAGTTCCCGGAGCAGCATGTTGATCGGGCCGGTCCGGGGCGAGAGAAACACCAACAGGATTCCCGCCACAACGATCGTAGAGATAAAGTAGGGCGCATAGGTGATGAGCTGCGCCGCCTTCCGCAGGCGCTTGTGCTGAATGTAGTGCAGGCCAATCGCGAGAAGAATCGGCAGCGGGAAGCTGAACACGAGGTTACCGAGACTCAGGAGCAAGGTATTCCACATGATCCGCGAGAACTGAAAACTCGTCAGGAAGTCTGTGAAGTGCTTCATCCCGACCCAGGGACTATCGAGAATCGCGCGTCCAGGGTAGAAGTTTCTGAAGGCAATCTGAGCCCCGTACATCGGAATGTAGCGAAACACAAAGATGTAGAGCACGGCCGGTACGAGGAAGAGATAGAGCCCCCCGTTTGAGGTAATGCGCTTCAAGAGCGATCCAGATTGCAGCAGTGTCTTGGGTTGAGTAGGAGTCTCGCGGCTCATGCTCCCGGCCCCCTTTT
>JBMCTC010000275.1:0-4093 GCA_048624115.1 Spirochaetota bacterium | reverse complement strand
GACGTGCTCGACCGGGAGTTGGCGGCCAAGGCCTACCTCGCCGGCGACGACTACACCATCGCCGATATCGGCACCTGGCCCTGGTATGGCCAGCTGGCGCTGGGCCGGCTGTACGAGGCCGGCGAATTCCTGCAGGTCGAGCGTTACGAAAACGTCCAGCGCTGGGCGCAAGCAATCGATGCCCGTCCCGCAGTCCAGCGCGGGGTGATGGTCAACAAGCCCTTTGGCTCGGCCGAGACCCACCCGATCGCGGGATCGTTTGGGAAGAGCATCGATAGAGCCGCCTCGAGGTTCACGGTCACAAGCGTTTCGTCCTCGCTTGTCACGAGCAGTGAACCAAAGCGCTCAGCAAGCGGTGAGAGTCGTTCCACGATGGCGTCGACGACTTCAGATGACGCGGCGAGCTCAAACACGCTCTCGTGGATGCTTGGCGTCGCGGCACCTCTTCCGAGTACCAAAAAGGCACCAGAGACGTCTGCTCTTCGTTCAAACTCGAGGCGACCCTCGAGCAGCAGCGCCGCCCCCTCACCAATCCACACGAGATTGTCCTCGGCGACGAGCGACATGGCGCTTCGAATGTGGTTCACGGCGGCGAATCGATCGCCGGGCAGGTAGTCTACGAGCACGCTGAAACCGGAGAGTTGGGACTCGCGACTCTGAAGGAGTTGAGCCATTTGAAACACTGTCTCTACAACCGCGTTTGGATCCTCCCGGTCACCTCGGGGAAAGGAGTAGAGCCAGGTTACCGGCGCGTAGTCGTCAAACGTTGCCCCTTGAACCTCCGCAAGAGCGACGAGCTGACGTCGGACGTCAGAGACCAGTTCGGCCTCGAGTCGCTCGAGCTGTTTGAGTCCGTGAAGCTGAACACCTATTGTATACATGTACCCCTCTCTTTACTTGTCGCCAGAATGAGAGGTTGGTTCAAGGCTATACTTCTCCCGGCGGAAGGTTTCTCGGATCAGCAGCACCCGATGAGTCCACGTCCCCGGAGTAGCCTGCCCCGTAGATCTGCTCTATGAGGAACTCCAGGTCGTCTGGATCGAGCTCGATGAACTGCACGGCCAGGTACGTCCCTTGCGTGTCGGCAAACTTCCGCATCACCCGGCCCTTGATGGGAATGCTACGGCCGCTCATTGAAAGCATCAGCGGCAGGTCGGTAAAGAGATGGATGGCCGGCGTTCCTTCCGGTACGACAAACAGCGCGCCGGAACCCGAGATATCAATCAGAGAATGCGCTCCATACTCGCGCTCGCCCCGACCTGCCTGAAAGTATCCATTCTTCTTCAAAGCGTAGGCAAGAATGCGCGCATAGTAGAGGGCAAACTCATATGTCTGCGGAGGAAAAGACTCGTCCCGCGCGCCGGTGCGAACGAGGTACATGTAGCCCACAACGTACTGGTGGTAGAGCACCGGGCAGTAGAGTTCGTGAGCAATGCCCTTTGCGCGATTCTCGTTAGCGATGGTCCCGAGCTGCTCAAGCACCGAGAACATGTCGTTGCCACGCTCTTCTTCGTGCGCTACGACCTGATCCTGCGACAACACACGCTCTCTGACCTCGAGTGGTTCGAGTCGCGACTCGTTCCCGGTCAGCGGGACGACGAGAATCTTACCCGTTTGAGCTACCAGCTGCTCCTGAAACGAACTCGGCGTACGCTCGCGAAACATAATGATCTTGCTCTCGGCAGCAAACTCACTCGCTCGTTCGCGAAATGCGGCCATGAGTTCCGCGATCTGAGAAACGTCAAAGCCGGGCTGAACGCCTGGATCATCTACCGGCTCATACTGGTCGGTGTCGGGGTAGTCGAGCTCGACGGTGGTGCCCTTGTGGACGAACGAGAGGGAGAGGCCAAGAGGAGGCTGAATCCGCTCGAAGCCTCGTGAGAGATCCCGGTAGAGGGCTGATGGAAGCGACACCGTCGCGAGACTATCGCGAACCTCTACGACAGACGCCCGAAACGTCATAGGGTTGTTCCGAAAGCGAAAAAAACACACGAGGGTCTGGATGTCTTCCGGAAACAGGTCATTTCCGAGACGAATAGTAAGCGTGTCCTCGCCGAGTTCTTCGATAAACGCCTGCAACCGCTCACGCTGAATGTGGACCTCGAGCGGAAAACGCTTTTCCATCATCTCTTTGAGTACGAACTCTTTTTCGATTCTGTTGATTCCACTCGCCACGTCAGTTACCACACCAGACCGGGGACATCGGCATGCGGAGCATATCGCTTTCGCACCAGTGTCGACGGCATTGTCTGAATGCCGCTACTATACCATTCGCCATTTTGCGCATCAATTACTATCTCCCCAATAATATCATTATCTCTACCGAAGAGACGAAACTCCAGCGAGTAACTCTGATCCGACAAGAGAACTGGGCGCGCGAGTCGGACCTCGTCAAACGGGCCCTGCTCCCGCAGCTCAGCATACGCACGTCGGTCCGTCGACGAAAGCGCCGACGGGAGCCGCGCACCGTCTGTAAAGACGGCGGAGATCAGCAGCTCATTCGCTGCCCTCCATGCTGCAGCGGCCGACCCCGACGGCGGGGGTCCGATTTTTCCGACAGCAAAATCGATCGGGTCTATCGGAAGCGATTGCCGACGTCGAGCGGCGAAGGCGTTCTCACGTGGATCGATCTCCGGCTGGTTGGCGGCCTCGTCCTCATCGTTCACCTCGCTCTGCGCCCGAGCACGGCCCTCTTCGGTAAGGGCCATTGAACTCTCAGCCTCTTCGAGATCAGCAGAGGGAACCGCTTCACCGGGAGGCGCGTCTTCGCTTCTGCTGCAGCCGACAAGCGAAGCGATCAGAAGGAGCAGGGTAATGAGAAGCATGTGAGCTTTACTGCTCATGACGCTTACTATAGAGTTCGCGTGAGATGAAAGTAAAGAATGAGTCAATTTGGCATCTCGAGCACGACTATCACAATCCCGTGCGGGATCCTCTCTGGAACCATATCTACCTCTCAGACGGCCTGCTTGCCCTTGTCGAGTCGCTGCCGTTTCAGCAATTGAGCAAGATCAAGCAGCTTGGCCCTGCCTATCTCGTGTATCCGGGAGCTACGCACACTCGGCTGGCCCACAGCCTCGGGGTCTATCATATCGCGTACCGTATGATTCGTACGCTGCTCTCGTTTGACTCGTGCCCCTCGTTGAGCAAAGAGTTTGTCGCGGCGTATCTCGCTGCGGCTCTGCTCCACGACCTTGGCCACTTTCCACTCACGCACAGTCTCAAAGAGCTTCCCCTCGAAGAACATGAAGCACTTGCAGGTAGAATGATCCAAGAGGAGCCGCTCGCCGGGCTGATTAGGGAGAAGCTGCGAACCGATCCGAGGCTCGTCGCTCAGATTATAGATGAGACGCTCGAGACGGAGGGGCGCGAGGAGATCGGCTTTTTTCGCACGCTCCTGTCGGGAGCACTCGACCCGGATAAGCTCGACTATCTAAACCGCGACGCCTACTTCTGCGGCGTGCCCTACGGCATGCAGGACATTGATTACGCGCTGAGCAGAATTCGTCCCTATGGGGCTAAGGGCATCGCACTCGAGCAAACCGGGATCTCTGCCGTCGAGAACATCCTTTTTAGCAAGTACCTCATGTATCGAGCGGTGTACTGGCACCGTAACGTTCGGGTAGCAACCGCAATGGTGAAGGATGGCCTTTACCGTGCACTCAAAGGCGGATACGTCGAGCCAAGCGAGCTCTACAACCTCAACGATGAGAGTTTCTACAACTCGTTCGCCGCTCGAGAGGGAGAGCCGTTTGAGCTGATCCGTCGCGTCCACAACCGGCAGCTCTATGTGCCGGCCGCGGACATCGCGTACGATCATGACAACGAGGCGCATCGAAAGCTCACCGAGCTCGATCATCGTACCGCAACAGTGGAGCGGCTGTGTGAGGCAATCGCGTCACAAGCAGGGACACCGGTTAATCCTCTCCACGTGATGCTCGACATTCCCGAGGCGGTGAGCTTCGAGGTGAACTTCCCCGCCATTATCGGTGACCACGTTGTCGATTATCCGGAGTCCGACACCGTTTTTACTCCACATGTGGTCGCGGACTTTACACGCACATTGCGAAGAGTTCGGCTCATTCTCGAACCT
>JBMCTC010000274.1:0-4119 GCA_048624115.1 Spirochaetota bacterium | reverse complement strand
TCGCCTACCAGATCGAGAAGATGTTGAGCGAGCACGGGGACAAAATCTCCGAGAGCGACCGCGCGAACGTGCAGAGTAAGATCGAGGCGCTACGCGGCGTCCTTGACTCGAGCGATGCCGATACCATACGCGCGAAGATGGAGGAGCTCAATCAGGCAAGCCACAAGCTCGCCGAGCAGCTCTACCAGACCCAGGGCGCGGCCCAGGGCGGCGCAGCCGGCGGAGCCGGTGCCGCAGGCGCAGGCTTTCAGGAGGCCAACTTTGACCACGCAGCAGGCGGCTTCCAGCAGCCCGGCGGCGGTGGGGCGACGGGCGCAGGTCCAAGCCAGAAGGCGGCCGGAGCCGAGGACGTTGACTACGAGGTGGTCGACGACGAGTAAGGAGCGGTCGGTTTAGACCGTTGTATATAAATGACGGCCGATGTCCCTCAAAAGGGGCATCGGCCTTTTTTTGTGTTTGGGCGTGCAGTTTGCCGGGAAACTGCTGCCAAGAGCAGACGGAGTCTGGTCTTGGCGTGTACGTTTGCGCCGGGAAACTGCTGCCAAGAGCAGACGGAGTCTGGTCTTGGCGTGTCCCTTGCGGCCGCTCCCGCCCCACCGCCTCGGGGTGCACAACCCCCGGCCGCCAGGGTCGGGCTGCTCCGGGCTCCGGGCTCTCGCCCTCCGGTCCCGCTACCGCGGGACCCGCCTGACGGCGGCCCTCCGTATCCCTCACGCGGTTCGTCGCTTCCTACGTTACCGCCCGGCGTACGAGGTCAGCAATCAGCTTCTCTTCAGCTTCGCCGTCACAGTCGCGAATGAAGTCGGCCACATGGTGCCCTCGTCTAAGCGCGCGATGTCGTTGAAACCAAAAGTCGAGTAGCGGGCGTCGAACTTCGAGGCGGCCTGGAAGAAGCACACGACCTTTCCGTCGCGAGCGTAGGCGGGCATTCCGTACCACGTCTTGGGCCAGAGTTCCGGGGCCGTTGTCGTGACGAGCTCATGGACTCGTTCGGCCAGCGCTCGATCCGGAGCAGGCATCGCCTCGATGACCTCGCGGACAGCCGACTCGCCCTCTGCCCGTTTCTTTGACACGCGCGCTTCAGCGGCAAGCTCCTTCGCACGCGCTCTCATTGCCTCTTGTTCGTGCTGGGAAAAGCCGCCGGTCTCCGATGATTTTGCCATGTAGCAAGAGTCCCTCAAAGCCATGTAGGGGTCAAGCAGCGGTCGCCGAGAAGCGACACCGCGTATGGATCAGAGGATTACTTCTGCTTTACATTACTAACGTTTCGCATTAGTATTCATCTGTGATTCGGTCATTTGCGTCCAAGGCAACGGAATCGATCTGGCATGGACAGCGTGTCGCTAAGCTTTCGTTGGACGTACAACGCGTCGGCAGACGGAAGCTCAGGATGCTCAATAACGCGTCAGAGCTTCATGAGCTTAGAGTCCCTCCCAAAGACAAGCTCGAAAAACTCAAGGGGGATCGCGCGGGACAGTTCAGTATCCGAATTAATGACCAGTGGCGGGTGTGCTTTGACTGGAAGAGCGGCGACACATTTGACGTGGAGATCACCGACTACCACTGAGGAGTACCGGTATGGAGAAACTACCGAACATACATCCCGGGGAAGTGCTCAAAGAAGAGTTCCTAGATCCCATGGGTGTATCCGCCTATCGACTGGCGAGAGACACGCGTATACCGCAAACGCGCGTTGCCGACATAATCCACGGTAGGCGCCGAGTTACGGCCGATACCGCGCTTCGGCTCGGCAAATACTTCGGAACCTCGGCTCGCTTCTGGCTCGGTTTGCAGGATGACTACGATCTCGAGGCAGAACTTGAATCGAAAGAAGAGGAAATCGGGCGGATTCCGACACTAACCTCATAGCAGCACCCGTATCGATCATGGCCGAATCACAGGGGGCTGCGGTACGACAGTGAATGATTACGATCCATCGTTTTGCCCCCGAGACGCGCCACCGTTTCGACGGGTCGCGGCAACCGAGCCTTTGGGCTCGCCCGAGTTACCGCAACGCGGGGGTCGCGATAACCGAGCCGTTGGGCTCGGTCCGAAGTTTCGCCTTGCGAAACTTCACAAAGAGCACGAACGACGGGCAGGGCGGAGCGGAGCGAGCCCGAAGAGCCCGTCGTGGTGGCCTTCCGAGGCCACGCGCTCTGGAGCGAGGGGGCCGCGCGAGGCTGACTCAAGAAGGGTGTGGTGGCGAGCGCGGAACGGTGGGGCTGGGCCCCCTCCTAACATTACAGTAAGGAGCATCTATTGGAGATTGCTGACCCGCATGGTATTCTTTGGCCATGGAAGAACGAAAGACGTTGGCAACGGAAGCCGATGTGAAGGAGTTTCTCGAGTCGGTCGAGGACGATCGGCAGCGAGAAGAGTCGGCGCGGCTGCTCGAGGTGATGGGCCGGATCAGCGGGGCGGCGCCGGTCATGTACGGGTCGAGTATCGTCGGGTTTGGTCGCTCGATGATCGAGTACGCGGACGGGCGCAAGGACGAGTGGTTCTCGGTAGGCTTCTCTCCACGCAAGGGCAAGTTCAGTCTCTACGTACTCGACGACGCAGAGAAGCACCAGGAAGTGCTCGCTCGGCTTGGCAAGTGCAAAACGGGCAAGGCGTGCCTCTGGGTCAAGAAGCTCGACGACGTGGACATGGGCGTGCTCGAGGAGATTATCGAGGGCGCCGTGGAGAAGGATCGGGAGCGCGGGTATATGTAGGCGGGGCAGACGCTCCGGAACGGACTTGACGATCATCTCTCCGGCTGATACTCCGGATGAACCTTGAAATCTCGGACTATCTTCCGATATTTCACGGAATTGAAAGGTATGAAGCCAGACCAGGATGTATAGCAAGACTCAAGCAGGCGATTGCTCGCTCCCCGATTACTGCGCTTCTGGGCCCCAGGCAGAGCGGCAAGACCACTTTGGCGCGAATGATCTCTGAAGAGCGCGAAGGCACGCTTCTCGAATTCGGCTTCGAGTTCATCTCGGCATAGCCAGGAAGTGGGCATTTCTATCGAGTCTTGACACTCCCATCGTGCCTCTTGCAAATCGGTCCGCCATCGGGTAGTGTCGAGGAACCCACACACTACCTGCCGCAAGCCTGCGGCGGCACCTTCTTTTCTTCTGCAAAAGGAAGAAACAAATGAAGATCAATATTCTCCACCGACCCGACAAACCGGAGCGGTTTCCGTTGTTCGAGCTCGAACAGCGACTGGCTCACGAAAACGGAATTCGAACCACTATTCTGGTGACCGCCGAGTCAATGGAACACCCCATTCAAATCGAGGCCATCAAGCGGCACGCAGCGGAGTTTGGTGACGAGATCGGGCTCTCCTTTCACGGGCTCACGCACGAGTCGATCGCCCACATCGTTGGATATGGGCAGGAAGCGCTCTGGCTCTTTAGCCTTCAGGATAAGCGGCGGATCATAGAGGCTCTCGCTGCTCGCTTTGCCCGGACCTTTGGCTTTGCGCCGCGCAGTATCGCCTCCTATCATATCGATGCATCTACCATGAAGCTCGTTCGGGAAATCATGCCTGAGGCAACGGCAGCGGTAGCAGGCTGTTTTGAAGAGGGTGTGCGAGTCTTCCACGGCTGCAACCACAGTTGGTATCTCTTTAATGAGGGAATGCCGTGGAACCCGTGGTACCCGTCGGCGAGTCACACGCTCAAACCCGCGCGCGATGCCGAGGAGTGGTGTGGCCTCGTTGCCATACCGCATCTTGTTCGCGACATGGCGCTGTCATACGAAGGGCGCAACGATTTCTGGGCGAGCCATCCGCCAAACGTGATGCGTGGCATGGGGTATGAGGGCGAGTCGTGCCCATACGATCGCAATCTCATCGACCTCTATCGCTGGCAGGAACAGTTTAACGGCGGCTACTCGTACTACAACTCGTTTGTAAGCACCGCGTGGCTCGCCGATCACCACGCCATTGACGACGTGCCCGAGGTAGCTCAGAGCCTCTACAGGCAACAGCTCGAGTACCTGGGGGAGTTGCAGCGGGAGGGGTGCGTTGAATCTCTCACGATGTCTGAGTTTGCCGAGTGGTTCACCGAGAATCGCGAGTTCGGCGCAACCGAGGTTTACTTTGCCAAGGAGATGCTCTACGGGAGCGGG
>JBMCTC010000273.1:0-4130 GCA_048624115.1 Spirochaetota bacterium | reverse complement strand
ACACCGGGCGCGCGGAGTGGTATCAAAAGAGGATCAAGGAAGAGTGTGGGGTCGATGTTGCGGTCTACAGAGACGATCAGTTCGATCAGATGCTCGCGGAGCAAAAACCGGATCGATTGGTGGTCACGACCGGTCCCGATCGTACCCACGCGGAGTACATCATTCGTGGCTTCAAGGCGGGGCTCGACGTTGTCACAGAGAAACCGATGACGACTTCTGAGACGCTTGGCCGACAGATCCTCAACGCCCGCGTTGAGTCGGGCAAAGAGCTCCAGGTAACGTTCAACTACCGCTACTCGCCTCCGCGTAGCCAGGTGCGAGAGATGATCCTCGATGGGGCGATTGGACACGTGCTCAGCGTCGATTTCAGTTGGCATCTCGACACGCGCCACGGCGCCGATTATTTTCGCCGCTGGCATCGCAGACGGGAGAACTCGGGCTCCCTCCTCGTCCACAAGTCTACCCACCATTTTGACCTCGTGAACTGGTGGCTTGACGATGTACCGGAAGAAGTGTTTGCGCACGGCTCGTTGCGATACTACACGCCGCGTCACGCAGCAGAGCTCGGCCTGATTGGCCACGGCGAGCGTTGCGCCGACTGTGCGGTTTCTTCCCGCTGCGCTTTCTACCTCGACCTCGATGCGCATGACGAGCTTCGTAAGCTCTACCGGGAGAACGAGCATCACGACGGTTACCTCCGAGACCGGTGCGTGTTTAGCGACGAGATCAACATCTGGGACACGATGAGCGTGAGCGTGAAGTATCAAAAGGGCGCTATTCTCAATTACATGTTGCACGCATACTCCCCGGTAGAGGGCTACCGGATTGCGTTCAACGGCACGAAGGGGCGCATTGAGCATTTTGCGAGCGAGAACACTTATATCAATGGAGATGGGAGCGTTCCGGGCGAGCTCGAACGCGGTGCGGTCGGCATTACCTACATTCCCGAGTTCGAGCGCCCCCGTGAGGTTGAGCCGGCCACGGGAAGCGGCGGTCACGGAGGTGGCGATCCGGTTCTCCTCCACGACATCTTTGCCGAGCAGCGACAGCAGGATCGACTGCGAAGGCGCGCCAATCAGGTTGACGGCACCTACTCGATCCTCGTTGGGGTAGCTGCGGCAAAGAGTATCGACTCGCGTACGCCTGTCCGCATCAAGGAGTTGATCGGAGACGCGCCACTCGGCGAGCGCTGGTGAGCCGCATCGTGCTGTTGCGAAGCGACACAAAATGTGCGTTTCTGACACAGCGCATTCGCCCTGGCACGACCGTTGCATGATGCCTTGTAGGAGGCACTATGTTTTTTGGTGATGTTATCGTTGCGATACTTCTTGGCGTGCTCTTTGCGGTACTCTTTGGCGTTTCATTTGGCCGCACGAGCGGAGCCCCCGGCTTCTTCTTCGTCTTTCTCTTGCTTTTTTTGTTTGCATGGGCAGGCGGTCTGTGGCTCGAACCTTTTGGCCCCGCCTTGCTCGGCATTTACTGGCTGCCCGGTCTGATTGTTACCGTCTTGATCTTTCTCTTGCTCGCGGCGCTTGCGACCAGTCGACCGCCTGAGACCACCGCCGAGGCAAAGGCCGAGCTCGAGGCGCGTCAGACAACCGCAGCCGCGCTCGGCATTTTCTTCTGGGTTCTGATCATTGGGCTCGTTGTTTCGATACTCGTCGCATACCTCGTGTAGCGCCCGGCGCCATCAGACCGAATCCGCCGTGACCGCTTACTCGGCGGCACGGCCGCTCACGCGCATCTGCTCTCGCCAGATACCTTCAACTCGCTCCTTGATGCCGGCAAGATTTGCCGGCTGCTGAATTATGCCCCCGCCAATCTCGTTTATGATTCCGCGTCGTGCCTTCCTCGATCGTCGCCACGTGCATACCGAGCTCCGGTACGAGGAATATGAGATCGCCCTCGGCAACGGCCTGCAACTCCGGGATGATTCTACTCGCCGACCGACTACCTTCGTAAAAGTATGCTGGATCGGCCAGTTTGTTAGAGCGGGTGGCGACAGAGATCGTAGGCACCATGCTCGGCGAGTATATCCTGCGTTCTCGCGCGCAGCAGTGGTATGACGGCCGCGATCCACAAAGCGATCGCAAGAAAAAAGAGCGTCGCGCCCGCTGCAACGCCAACGCCCCAGTATCGGCCCAGGAACGAGAAGCGGTCAGGTGCAAGAACCTCGACGAGAATCGAGATTGACAGCGCCCCGAAACCGATTGCAACCGCAGCTTTGAACTCGTTGGTGACCGATGATCTTGATGATTTCATACATCTCCTCAGCGGTCGATTCTCATCGACTCGAGTGCTGCCCAGACTCGCCAGACGTCGTCACACGATAAATCTCACCCATCCGGGCTATATTGCTCGCGCTCTCTTCGTCCATACAATACTTCATGGTTCGCGACGAAGTACTTGAGTACCCCTATATGAAGCCAATCGAGGAAGATGAGCCAATCCAGCTCTTCGAGGACGATCGGCTCGAGCGATTTGCCCACACTCCACCGATTCTGGCGTACGCTACCTGGGTAATCGTCTCGCTCGGAGGAATCGCTTGGACGCTCGTCCTCAATCCGAGGCTCGAGATGCTCGCACCCTTTACGATCGGCGTTGCCGTGTGGACGTTGGCCGAGTACTTGATGCACCGTTTTCTTTTTCACATCGGGTCGGGCAAGACGTTTTTCAGGAAGCTCAGTTTCGTCCTTCACGGAGTGCACCACGCGCAACCGCGAGTGAAGACTCGGCTCATGATGCCGCTCGCGGCCGGAATACCGATTGCACTCGTCTTTCTCGGGATTTTCGCACTTATTGCTGGAATGCTTTTTGGCGCGACCAGCTGGGTCCTTCCTCTGTTCTCGGGCTTTATGTTTGGGTATGTGCTCTACAGCTCAATGCACTATGCAACGCATGCGCTTCCGAACGTTCGTTTTGTTGACGGGATCCGGAAGTACCACCTGATGCACCACGGCAAGGACTACACGGTGCGGTATGGCATTAGTTCGCCGCTCTGGGATTACGTCTTTGGTACCCACCCGCGGTACAAGCGCAACAAGAGTAACGTAGAATCTGAGTCATGACTGTACTCGCCTCTCATGCATTGCACGGATGGACTATGGTTTTGCTCGCTACCTGGTAGTTCCCTTCGCCTATGCGACCTATCATCACCCTTACCATGAACCCGGCAGTAGACAAGAGCGCGGATGCTCCGCGCATCACGGTGGATACAAAGCTTCGCTGCGCGCACGTGCGCCGAGATCCGGGGGGTGGTGGCATTAACGTTTCGCGTGCCGTCGCAAAGCTCGGGGGAGAGAGCACCGCGGTCTATGTCTCCGGCGGGGTAGAGGGGGAGTTGCTCGAGGCGCTGCTTGCAAAGGAGGAGCTCGTGGAGGCCCCCGTCTCCGTTAACGATTCGATTCGTGAGAACCTCACAGTGATTGAGGAAGGAAGCGGCGATCAATATCGGTTTGGAATGCCCGGGCCGACTCTCAGCGATGCGGAACTCGGGGCCGTGCGCGACCGACTGCACTCTGTGCTCGGCGCCGATGCGTTCCTGGTCGCAAGCGGCAGTCTGCCTGAGTCCGTAGCTCCCTCGTTCTACGCGCAGGTAGCCGATCTCGCACTCGAGGCGGGCGCCCACTTTGTCTTGGACACGTCAGGCGATGCCCTGCGAGCTGCGGTCGAGCGAGGCGGCGCGACGCTGATCAAACCTAATAGGCGAGAGCTTGCAGAGCTCGTTGGTTCTTCGGAGCTCGAGCAGCCGGAGGTGCGAAACGCTGCGGCGAAGCTCATTCGAGACGGAAAAGTGGAGCACGTAGTTGTCTCGCTCGGCGCCGGCGGCGCGTATCTCGTGAACAAGCAGGGCAGTGTGAAGTTTGATTCTCCGTCGGTTCCGGTAAAGAGCCGCATCGGCGCAGGGGATTCGATGATAGCCGGCATGGTGCTCGCGCTCGCCCAGGGTAAGGAGCCGGCCGAGGCGGTCAAGCGCGGAGTTGCTGCCGGTGCCGCGGCCGTCATGACGCCCGGTACCGAGCTCTGTCGTCGCGAGGACGCAGAGCGCATCTATCACGAGATCAGCGCTTCTAGAGTGTCACACACCTTGGGGAAGTGAAGCAAAACAACGGTAAGCGGCGTATATACTT